>CAJZJI010000014.1 GCA_916049935.1 uncultured Streptococcus sp.
AGTCATAGTGGGGCAACGGTGCAAGCCGGGGTCTTGCACCTTTGAAGCTTCAAAGCTGGAGTAAGGAATCAATTCCTAACTCCAGCTAATTCACATTCAATGCTATTCCCCACTATTCTTTCAATAAACAAAAAGACTCGTCTATCTTCTTAGCTTTTTGATGGAGCATTGTTTCTTCTACCTTGTATTTATCTTGCTAAAAATAAAGCACATTTGGAAGGTGCAGGTATTTTAATCAGATTCGTAAAGGTTTTGGTGTTTTGTGGCTCAACCACTCCAAGGTTCTTCGATAAGAAAACCACCTCTACTCCGAGGAAAACAAATACTCAAAATTATCATATATGATAATTTTGAGTATCTACATTCTACTTCACTTCAGATTTTGATAATGGCACGATGGCTAGTGTTTTTCCTAAACAGCCTAGAATCTTTAATAAGGTATCTAGTTGTGGGATACTCTTCCCCACTTCGATTCGAGCAATCACGGGTTGCTTCACCCCACTTAACTCTTCTAATTGTTTTTGACTAATTCCTAGTTCTTTTCTGGCACGAATTAATTCACTAATAATAGCAACTCTTAAATCAGTAGCGGCGATTTCTTCTTGTGTAAACAAATCATTTCTAACATCTTTCCAGTTACTTCCAATTGCTGTTTTACTCATTTTCTCACTCCCACTCTCTTAAAATTATCGTACTATTATTATAACTTAAAAAGACCGAGCGGATGCTCGGTCTTTACTAGTGACATTCAGTTCGGACACCATCAATCATGTCTTGGATGGTGCGTTTGTTATAGAAATTAATTTGTTGTTGGATTTGTTCTTCTTGCAATTTGCCCATAACGCTTCCCATTCGGGTGCTGACAAGGCAGGTTGGGTCGGCTGCTTCTTTGAAGGCTTTTTCCAAGCGTTCATCCTCGGATACTAATAAGAAGATTTCTCCAAGTCGAACTTCTTTTGGATCGCCTTGCCACTGGTAACCACCTTGTTTTCCCGCAGTGGTTGACACCCATCCTTTCTTCACCGCTTGGCTCATCAATTTTCGAACAATCGCCGGGTTGCTACAAGCGTTAAACGCGAGGTCTTTACTTGAATAACGATTGTCGTGATGAATTGCCAGGTACGTTAGGCAGTGAATCATTACGATAAAGTCATTTCCCATAATAACCCCTACTTAATTAAGCCGAATACGTCATTTAAAGCTTCTGCCATTGTTGGGTGTGTATAGATTTGATCGCGAAGAACTGTGTAAGGTAAGTTTGCGTTCATTGCAGTTGCGATAATGTTAATCACTTCATGTGCTTCTTCAGCGAATAATGTCGCACCAACGATTTGGTTTGTTGAAGCGTCTACTAATACTTTGTAGAATCCTACTTGATTTCCTAAGATTTTAGCTTTTGGAATCGCCATCGCTGGAAGTTTCGCCACTTTGACTTCGATACCTGCTTCTTTGGCTTGTTTTTCATTTAAACCAACGCTTGCTAAAGGTGGGTTAATAAATGTTGCTGTTGGGAATTTTGCACGTTGTTTTGTTGAATATGTTGTATCTCCTGCTAAGAAACGTTTCACGATACGGAAATCATCTAATGATACGAATGTGAATTGTGGTCCGCCGTTGACATCGCCCATTGCGAAGATATGAGGCACGTTTGTTTGTAAGAATTCATTAACTTTAATTGTGCCGCGTTCTGTTAATTCAACGCCAGCTTTGTCTAAATCAAGACCTTGTACGTTTGCACGACGACCTGTCGCAACTAAGACTGCATCTGCTGTAAAGGCAACTGGTGCACCTTCTCCTGTAGTAGCTTCTACCACTGCTTTACCGCCTTCTTGGTAAACTGCTTTTAATTGAACGCCTAAGTTGAAAGTAACGCCTAAAGCTTCTAATTGTTCTTTCACAGCTTGTGCTACATCTTCGTCTTCACGAGGAAGGAACGTATCGATTACATCGACAACTGTTACTTTTGTACCGAATTGTGCGTAAGTTGCAGCGAACTCTAATCCGATAAACCCACTACCGATAATGACAAGGCTTTCTGGATATTCTTCTAAGTTCATGATTGTTTCGCTTGTGTGAATTGCTCCACCGATTGTTAAACCTTCTACTGGTGGTACGAACGGAGTTGCTCCTGTATTAATGAAAATACGATCTGCTTTGAAGAGCTTTTCTCCTTCTGCAGTTTCTACAGCTACTGTATGATCATCTACAAAACGTGCAGTTCCGTCGATAATTTGTGTTTTTTCAACTGAATCTACTTTGTTGTAGTTTGCTGTATTTAAAGCAGCGATTAAAGCTTTCTTTTCTTGAACGCTCTTTGTATAGTAGCTGCTAGCGTCTTCGTTTGAATATTGTTTACGAAGTGCTTTTGTTGCTAATTTTTTAGAAGGAATACAGCCGACATTAATACATGTTCCACCGTACATTTCTTTTGATTTTTCGATTAAAATCGTATCTTCTCCAATACTTCCTAAGTATCCTGCTAATGTTTTTCCGGCTTTACCGAAACCAATAATGATATTTTTTACTGTTGTCATAAAATCACCTTTCTAACTGTAATATTTTTAATTACATTTAGAGTATATCTCACAAATTCATAATCACAAAATTATCTGCTCACGAAAAAAGACACCTACTTTTGTAGATGTCTTCTTGTCCTATTTATAAATACTCTTTTAAATGATTGACTAATTGAAGCAGATCACTCTCTTTTGGTTGATATTCTTCGGATGACATTTCTTCCCAAGGAACCCACCATACGGGGCCTCTTCCATTATGGCCATATCCTTTCATATCCCCTGCTTTTCTTGGAAATAGATGCCAATGTACATGTGCATCACCATTTCCTAACAATTCGATATTCATTTTCTCAGCTTGAAACGCTTTTGCCACGGCCTCTTGAACAATACTCATTTCTTCTAGAAATTTTATTTTTGTTTCATACTCCATTTGATGCAATTCCGTTACGTGTTCTTTGGCTAGGAACAATGTGTACCCTTTAAAATACTGTCCATCTCCTATCACCACATAACCTGTTTCAAGTTCTTTTACAAAATGCGGATTTTTTCCTTGTTTAATTAATTCGATCCGCTCACAAATCAATCACATGTACTTAACTCCTACTTCAATCTATCTGCTTTAATGATGGAATAATATGCCATATCACAGATACCTTGATTATTCTTGCCATATTGTCGCAGCGTGCCTTCATAAGTCATTCCAGCTTTTTGCATCACTTTACCGCTGGCTGGATTATTCACATCGTGACGTGCAGCCACTCTATTACAACCTGCTTCTTCTAAGAGATAGCGACTCACTGCTACGAGCGCTTCTGTCATAATTCCTTTTCCCCAGCATTTACGACTAAGCGCGTAACCAATCTCCACAGCATCCAGCTTTTCTTCCAAATGCACAACATTGATACTACCAACAACTTCATTGTCAAATACGATTGCTCACTTGAATTGAAGGGGATTTTGATAGCCGTCTACCCAACGTCTAAGGCTCTTCTTCGTCGTTTCGACAGATTCATGCGGAGGCCACGTCAAGTATTTCGTCACTTCTGCATTGCTCGACCAGTTTTTAAACATCGCTGGTGCGTCTTCTACTTGAAAAGGTCTGAGCAGTAATCGTTCTGTCTGAATTGGTTTTGTTCCTATTGGATTCATTGACAGTCCTCCTAGCTATTTGTGTTTATGGTAGCACAGGAAATCTACCACTTCAATACAAAAAAGGAACTAAGCTATAAATTAGCCTAATTCCTCTTAAAACAATCTAACTTATTTCTAATTATGGTGTAGTAGTTGCTTCCTCAGCTCTTTTTATACTGTCTGGAGTAAATTCCCGTTTTTCAAAAATAAATGAATTGATTTCGGTAGTCCCCGTCATGTAGCCTTCATTATCCACATCCTTAATAGTGATAGTGATATGAAGTCCTTTTGGCCTAGTTTCAACAGATACCGTTTTTAGCAACGTTTTCCTTTTCCCTTGATATACATAATCTAAATAGAACGGAGAAACGCTTCTTTCTGATTTAGAAATATCTACTGCTCCTTTTGTTTTAGAATTAGCTGCTAGATTTTTTAAATACACCCGGTCCTCTGGAGAGTTAATATCGTTCTCAGAATACTCACCAATAATCAATTCTTCAATATTCTGATTTGATTGATTAATGATTTCATAAGAAAACAAAGCATCATCATTATATTTTGGACGAGTAAAACTAAACACAATCCATAATAGACCGAATAATACAAGGCCTACCGCAAATTGTAAAATCAATTTTAATAGTTTTTTTGAACCAAATGTTTTCATTTCACACCTCGATTAAAAGAGTGTCGGTTGGAGCATTGCTGGTAATATTGATGGCTTATCAATTTACACATACTATCAAACTTTTATTCTTACTCATGGGATATTGGTTTATAAAACGAGCGGTTATCTAAACCAAATACACGCTCTGAGAATGCGCCTGGTTCTGTCTTATCGAGTGCATTCGACATCATAGTAATCGTCGCATCTAACAAGTCGATATGGTGTAATACTTCTGCTTCTAATAATTGCGGACGTACTGGTGACCCGTATTCGAGTTTGCCGTGGTGAGCTAAAACGAGATGTTTTAATAAAAGCACATCTTCTTGATTTTCATCGATATCGAGTTCTTCACAGGCTTTTGTAATCTCTTCGTCCATAATCACAATATGGCCTAGTAGGTTCCCTTTAAGTGTGTATTCTGTTCCGATTGCGCCGGTTAATTCCATCGTTTTACCAATATCATGTAAAATCACACCAGAATATAATAATGAACGGTTGATTTGGGTGTATTGTGTTGCGATGGCTTTAGCAAGGCGTAACATCGATACTGTGTGGAAACTTAGCCCACCTACAAACGCATGGTGGTGACGTTTCGCTGCAGGAAATTCGAAGAAGTCTTCTTGGTATTTTTTCAAGATATTATGCACGATACGACGCAAATATGGATTTGTAATATCGAACATGATTTGGTTCACTTCTTCTTCCATTTCTTCCTTCGTCATTGGAGCGTGTTCAACGAAATGACTCGCAGATGTCGGCTCCCCTTTTGAAGCATCGGTAAGTCGAAGGCTGACAATTTTTACTTGTGGCGAATTATTGTACATTTCGCGTTTTCCGTTCACAACTACTACTTTTCCTGGTACGTATTTTGCAATATCATCTGACGTGGCAGACCAATATTTTCCGTCCATTTGACCAGATTGATCTTGGAACGTGAAGGCGATAAACGGATTGCCATTTTTTGCCATACGCACATCTGCAGATTTAATTAATAGGCAGATTTCAAAACTCTCGTCCACATTGTATTCATATAATTTTTTTGTCATGATTTACCTTCTTTCTCTTTCCCCTAACTTCAGTACATTCTCTTTAGGTAACTGAAGCGGAACTTCCGTTGTAAAGTAAAAAACTTGTGTTACGCGTGATAGCTCTTCCATTAATTCTAACATAATCGATAGACGTTCTCTATCAAAATTGACGAATCCATCATCGATTAACACCGGAATTTTCATCTTCTTCGTTAATTGGAAAATAAAGGCAAAACGAATTGCCACATACAGTTGGTCTAACGCTCCTTTTGACAGATAGAAAGCTTCCATCCATTGACCGTTTGTCTGCTGCACCTTCGCCTGCGTATCCGTTAAGAGAATTTTCGTATATTGCCCCATCGTAAGTCGATTAAAAATACGACTCGCCTCATCTAAAATCAATGGCACTCTTGTGGGGACTTTTTCTTCCAGTTGCTTCAAGATCCATTTGGCTGCATACACTTGCGTTGCCCAATCCTTAATAGACTCTTGCACTTCGAATCGCTCAAAGTCTGCTTCCATTTGAAGGGCTTCTGCATTGTCATCTTCTTCGAGCAGTTCGGCCTTTGTTTTCGTACTTGCCAATTGGTCACGTACTTCTTTCCGTTTACTTTCCAACTGCGCCTTCGTGAAGGACTCGTCTTGAATTTCCTCTTCAAGCATTTGTCGTTCTAAGCTTTCTTTTTCTTCATTCGTAAAAAGTGCGACTTGCTTTTCAATATACGCTCTCTTTTGAACTAAGGCTACACGATTGTCTAGTGTAGGTAACTGGGTTCTAAACTCTTCTACAGAAGTGATTCCAAGGGATGAAATCGCCGATTGTAAGTCTTCACGCACTTCTGTTGTATCTTGTTTCAATTGCGCTAAATGGCGTTCTTTCTTTAAGATACTTTCTTGAAGTTGTTCTAATTTTGCCACTCGTTTTTGTGAAGCCATCCATGTCTCCCGGATAATGCGTAGCTGTTGCTCCACCGTAGCAGGAGGCGTGATTTGTTCTTTAGTCCAGAAGTCTTTACTTTCTTCTTTAAAGGCATCTAGTCTTTGTTCCAATTGGACGAATTGCGCCTTCTTTTGTAAGAAATCATTGACACTTCGTCCTTCATTTCTTCGCACAAAACGTCTTGCTTCGTCTAGAGTTACTTCGATTCCTTTCTCTAAAAGGAGCTGTTGGACTTTTTCATCTACTGCATTCGTTTTTGGAGTAAGGATTTTTCCATTTTTCTGTAAGAAGAAACCTCCGCCAATCGCAAGCGTTGCAGCAATCCCAACACCTAGCACTACTTGGTTCGTTAAAAATCCAACCACGATAATGGCAATGATTCCAACAAGCACAATAAGAAGCCATGATTGGAACTGCCCTGTATGTCCTTGTTCCCCTTGAAGGCCATCTAATTTCGCTAATTCCGCCTCTGTAAATGGTTTGGCATCCTCACTTTGAACACCGATATTCCCCGGATGCGTCTTCAACTCACGTTCCAATTCAAAGGCACGCTCTTCTACCGCTGCAGCACCTTGCGCCTTCGCGTACAGTGTTTCAAGAGTCGTATCCTCCGTTGCTTGTCCAAGTGCTTCTGCTTCCGCTTTTGCCTGCTCTAACTCGATTTTCGTTCGTTCGAGTTCTTTTTCAAAGGCACGTAAAGTACTATTGGCTTCCACAGCCTTACTATGGTCGTAGTCTTCAGGGAATTCATGTAGCCCTTCCATTACACGGAATTCTTCTAAGGCATCAAAATGAGCGAGCTTATTCTCTAAAGTATCTAGTCTAGATTCTGTGTCTTGTAATTTTTCAGATAATTCCGCTTCTTCTTTTTGAAGCTCTCGGATAGTACTTACATAGCCTTCATAAAGCGCATTTTCGCCTTTAGTTTGCACCAATTGATTCGTTAAGCCTTCGAGTCGGTCCATTCGCTCGTTGAGTTCGAGTTTTTTTGCCTGTGGACGAAACAACTTATCCGCCTCGGCAAGAAGCTTTTGACTCTCCTCATAGGCACCCTTATGCCCCATAACGCTCAAGCTATACAGGAAGCGATGGATTTCCTCTTCGCTTCCAAACGCATTATTTTGCAATTCCTCTTCATTGAATCCAAAGAGTGAATGATACTCATTCATCGTCAACTCATGAAGAACACGTTCCAGCATCACTTCTGGCAACTCTTGTCCAGTTTTCGCACTCTTTAGAACGAGTTTCCTCTGCGAACCCACGGCACTACGCTCAATAATGAGAGCACCCAACCCTTCATCTTCAATCCACATCCGTCCGCCACGTGTATTCGTATGGAGCGGTTGATATGGATAAACGCCATTTTTCTTTTGTTTAAAATCAAAAAGCATTTGTTCGATAAAGCGTCGAAGCGTCGTCTTTCCAGATTCGTTCAAACCTTGCACGACTTGCAAGTTCGGTTGGAAAGTAAAGGTCTCATGTTCCCATTTTCCAAAATGATCGATTTCGATTTTTGAAATGTACATTACCCTTCCTCCTTTCCCGAAAAGCGATCTTCTAATAAGCGAAGTGCACGTTCGTGAATCTCTTCTTGGACTTCTTCTTTTTGCAGGAAGTCGCTCATTAACTGATTCGAAAATCCACTTTTTGCGATTTCCATTTCAGAAAAGAGGGTCGCATCCACCTCTCCCAAAAGAGAAATTCCAGAAGCTCCACGAAGCGGTTTTGTAACTTGTTCTCGAATACTCATCACCGTTACAAGGCTACGTTTTTCTTCTAATAACCCATTCACAACTTCTGTCAGTTGTTTTAAATCTTCTCTTGAATAGATTGATTCTTGCGTTAGTAAATGCAGCGTCACAAGACTACGTTTCGATGGATTTCGCAACGCCTCTACGATAAGATACAGTAAGGTTTCTAAACGATCGGTCTCGCTGATAGCAAGCTCTACTTCCGTCCAATCCATCGTACTTGTTTCAATAAAGTGAACTTCTGGAGCATTCCCTGGCAAAATCTCTACCAACAAAGCTCCCTTTGGACCACTCTCTTTACGGTCAGCTCCTTGAGTTGTGCCACTATACCACGCACATGGCTGGCTAGACACTTCTTGGCAAGTATGAATATGTCCGAGCGCCCAATAGTCATAGCCTTTTTCTCTTAGTTCAGGAATCGAAAATGGTGCATAACGACCTTGTGCAGTCGAAAGTTCTCCATGCAATACCCCAATATGAATATCACAGTTGGCACTCTTCACCGGATACTCTTGAACTTTCCGCGAAGCTACAACTGGAACCTCATAACTAAACCCACTAAAGGCCACACGTTCCCCGTTTCTCGTCTCCACTTCAATCGTTTCAACGGCACTCCCAAAAGTATAAATATGCTCTCCAGAAACGTATGAAGTGCCCGCATCATGATTTCCAAGCGCTACAACGACAGGAATTCCAAATGTCGCTAGACGATTCAACTGACTCTGCAAAAACAATTTTTCTTTGACGAAGGTGCGAGAACTATCCAGCAAATCGCCAGCCAATACCAGTGCATCGACTTCTTCTTCAATCGCCACATCAATGACTCTTTCAAAAGCATCAAACGCCACCTGCTTTAGCTCTCTTGCGATATCTTTATGGTTCTTTCCGACACCTGCGTACGTAATCCCTAGATGGACGTCGGCTGCGTGGATGAATTTCACCATACGTTGCTCCTTTCTTTTCTTCAAAAAAAGCATATTTTCCTGAACCGTCTGTTGTGCGTTC
>CAJZJI010000015.1 GCA_916049935.1 uncultured Streptococcus sp.
GCAGCGATACGTAACCCTTGGTAAGTTTCGTTAGCTACTTGTTCATTATCTAATGCGTACCCGATTGCTTTACGTAAAGCAGGATCACTCATTTTCTTATTAGGTTCGAATACGTGTTGACCTTTTTCTTTGTCAAAGTGACCCATGTTGAAACCAATATAAGAAATACTGTTTGTGATGTTACCGATTAATGTGATGTTGGTGAAATTTTTATAAGTATCATATTGATCTGAAGGCATTGAAGCAAAGTCATATTTACCAGCTTTCATTTCTTGAACGATTGAGTCTGGTGATACAATATCCGCTTTTACACCATCCACTTTAGGTTCACCTTTATAGTAGTAAGGGTTTTTCTTAAATGTTACAGATTCACCTGGAACTACTTTATCAACGATGAATGGTCCGTTACCTACAACTTTTGTACGTGCAGCATCTGAAGCCACAGCTTGATCATAAGTCATATCCTTGAAGATATGTTTTGGCATGATACTACCCATAATCGCATTTCCACCTAATTCTAAAGCTGGATATACTTCTTTCAAGTGGATTTTAACAGTTTGATCATCTACTTTTTCTAGACCTGAGATTTTATCTGCTTTTCCATCATGGAACTCTTCCATACCAACGATGTTTGCAGCATTTTCATCGTAACGAACACCGTTATAGTCCTTATTACCAATGAATTCATAAGTGAAGATATAGTCATCAATTGTTAATGGTTGACCGTCAGACCATTTGTAGTCTTTAGAACGTAATTTTAAGGTTACAGTTTTCTTTTCTCTATCTAAAGTGAATTCCATCATACCGCCATCTTTTTTGATGCGTTGGTTTTCATCGTATTCGAATAAGTTTGCAAATGCAAAATCTTCTAATGCACCGTCAGAATTGTCTACTGATAGTAATGGTTGGATTAACCCTTTAAATGGTGATGCAGATACGATTGCATAGTTAATTGTACCGCCTTTTATAGGTGTCCCTTCATTTGTTACTTCTGTTGGGAATTTACGTTCTGATGCTTTCGCAGCAGACTCCCCACCCGCGTTATTCGCTTTGTTATTATTACATGCAGCTAAAGTCACTAATGAAGCAGCACCTAATAAACCAGCAATTGCTTTTTTGTTCATGTGTTTCCCTCCAAATTGGATTGATATTAGAATAACTTAAATAATACTCTCATTCCCACCTTACTGCAACCTTTATTTCGCTTTCTCACCATTTTTTTATCGAAAATTCATTTACTTTTAATCATAAAAACCGCGTCATTATAGCGATTTCAGCACATTATGGCTCATTTGTCCACGAAGAGGGGACATTTCTTTCTTCTTTTTTCTCAACATTCGCATTCTATCAACGTTTCTAGCAGAAGCACAAAAAAAGCCGGAAGTTTTTTACTTCCGGCTTTCCCATTTTCTTATTGATGACTTGCAATATAATTAACCGCGTCTCCAATTGTTGTAATGTTTTCTGCATCTTCGTCAGAAATTTGAACACCAAATTCGTCTTCTAATTCCATAACTAATTCCACAACATCTAGTGAATCTGCTCCTAAGTCTTGTTGGAATGTCATGCCTTCCGTTACTGTTTCTACGTCAACGCTAAAGCGGTTCGCAATTAGTTGAGCTACTTTATCAAAAACTTCTTGATTTGACATAACTCTCTCTCCCTTCTCATTAAGGTTCTATATTCGGTACTGCACCATTTCGGGCAGATCCTCTTCTCCGCAACCATGTACGGGCTATCCTCTAAGTGGATAGTACTGTTATTTTACAGAATTCTTGTGAAAATGTCTATACCTTCAATAAAAAGTACGATTTTCTTAGCGATTTCTTATTACTTAACGAAGAACAAAATGCCCAGGTTCCACCTCTTGAAGGCTTGCTTCTTCGCTAAACTCTTCCCCTTTATACACCAAACGTTTACGATTCTTTTCTTCGCGCGGATCTGGAAGAGGAATGGCTGAAAGCAGACTTTTCGTATACGGATGTTGCGGGTTATTATACACACAGTCTGCAGAGCCTAACTCCACAATACGACCACGATACATCACTGCGATACGGTCGCTGATGTATTTCACCATAGATAAGTCATGGGCGATAAATAAATACGTCAGTCCGATTTCTTTTTGTAATCTCTTGAGTAAGTTCACGATTTGCGCTTGAATCGATACGTCTAAGGCTGAAATAGCTTCATCACAGACGATGAATTTTGGATTCACGGCTAAAGCACGCGCAATCCCAATCCGTTGACGTTGTCCACCTGAGAATTCATGCGGATAACGGTTGGCATGTTCTTTGTTTAGCCCTACGATTTCAAGAAGCTCATCCACCATCGCATCACGCTCTTCTGCTGTTTTCGCAAGGCCGTGAATATCAATGCCTTCTGCGATAATATCACGTACTTTCATACGACCATCAAGCGACGCATATGGATCTTGGAAAATCATTTGCGCTTCTTTACGAAACTCGAGCAATTCTTTTCCTTTTTTCAAATTCGCGATATCTTTTCCTTCGAAGAGAATTTCGCCTTCAGTTGGTTTATATAAACGAAGTAAGGCACGTCCAGTCGTTGATTTTCCAGAACCAGATTCTCCAACGAGACCGAATGTTTCGCCTTCGAAAATCTCAAAGGAAATATCATCGATGGCTTTCACCACATTTTTCTTCGAACCAAAATACTGTTTTAAGTGTTTTACTTCTACCAGTTTTTTTCTATTTTCTGTATTAGTCATGCGCCTGTCCTCCTTCTGTAAAGAAGAGGTTTCGTCTTCTTACGATTTCTTCAGGAACAGGTACTTTTGGAGCACGCGGATCCAAGAGCCATGTTGCTGCAAAGTGTGTTGGACTCACTTCAAACATAGGTGGTTCCTTCACACGGTCAATCTCGAGCGCCACATCACTACGAAGCGCAAAGGCATCTCCTACTGGTGGGTCGAGTAAGTCTGGTGGACTTCCAGGAATCGCATAGAGCGTATCTCCTGTATGCAATGTTGGCATTGAACGAAGCAATCCCCAAGTATATGGATGTTGCGGATTGTAAAATACTTCATCCGCGGTTCCGACTTCAACGACTTTTCCGGCATACATGACGGCTACACGGTCTGCGACATTGGCCACCACACCAAGGTCATGCGTGATAAAGATAATCGCCATTTGGAATTGCTGTTGCAGTTCTTTTAAAAGCTCTAAAATTTGTGCTTGAATCGTTACGTCAAGCGCTGTTGTCGGTTCATCGGCAATCAGCACATCTGGATTACATGCTAAGGCAATAGCGATGACAATCCGTTGACGTTGCCCACCAGAGAATTGGTGAGGATATTGTTTCATACGCTCTTTGGCATTTGGAATACCTACAAGCTCTAGTAATTCTTCAGCACGTTTATCGGCTTCTTCTTTTGAGGCTTTCTCGTGCTTTATAATCACTTCTGTAATTTGTTTTCCAATCTTCATCGTAGGGTCGAGTGACGTCATTGGATCTTGGAAAATCATGGCGATTTTCTTCCCACGAATCGATTGCATATCACGTTCGTTCTTTTCGAGGATATTTTCACCTTTAAAAATGATAGTTCCCTCTTTAACGACCGCATTATTCGATAATAGTTTCATGACACTTTTGGCAGTCACACTTTTCCCTGAGCCGGACTCACCGACAAGAGCAAGTGTTTCGCCTTTTTCTAACTTCAGATTCACTCCACGAATCGCTTGTACTTCTCCCGCAAATGTTTCGAAGTGGATTCGTAAGTTTTCAATCGATAAAATAGTTTCGCTCATTCGAATCCTCCTAATCTTTCATTTTCGGGTCAAAGGCATCTCGTAAACCGTCTGCCAATAAGTTAAAGCTAATCATTAGAACACAGAGCACTCCTGAAGGGAACCACATCAAGTGAGGATATAAACGGAATGTTTTGTATCCACCGTTAATAAGGGCTCCAAGAGAAGCATCCGGACTCGGAATCCCGATTCCAAGGAAGCTTAAGAAGGCTTCAAAGAAAATCGCTGATGGGATAGAGAACATTGTCTGAATGATGATTAAACCAGCCATGTTTGGCAATAAGTGTTTAAAAGCAATCTTCCAGAAACTTTGCCCTAGCGCACGAGATGCTAAGATGTATTCTAAATTCTTTTGTTTCAAGGTTTGCGCACGAACGACACGCGCCATTGTTACCCAGCTAGTAAATCCAATCGCGATAATAATCGATACGAGACCTGGTTTTAACACGAGTAACATTAATACAAGAATGATTAAGTTTGGAATCGCTGAGATGATTTCTAAGAAACGTTGCATCACGGTATCCACACGTCCCCCGAACCATCCAGAAATAATTCCGTAAGTCACACCAATCGTAATATCAAACAACGCTGCCACAAAAGCGATAATGAGCGATGTTTGTGTCCCGTAAAGCACACGTGAGAATAAGTCACGACCAAGGTTATCCGTTCCAAAGAAGAAGTTGACGCCTTCTGGAACCCCTTGTTGCGCATACACATCAACTCCGTTACGGTATCCGTTGAAGAGTCCTGGAATACGCGCTGGTAAGTTGGCAAACTCCGTGTTTTGTTCTAGTGGATCAAACGGAGCAATGACTGGCGCTAAAACTGCTAGTAACACAATCACTAAAATAATAAAGAGCGATACTAAGGCTCCCTTATTCTTCGTCAATCGTCTCCATGAATCTTGTAAGAAATTGAGAGAAGGTGCAGCGATTTTTTCACGGTCAGCACTATGTGTTAAATCCACACGTTGGAATAACTCTTTTTCTGTTAATTCTGCCATTACGCTTCCCCTCCTTCATCAGTAATACGAATACGAGGATCAATCCATCCGTATAGCAAGTCTACAATTAAAATCACAAATACGAGTAATGCAGAGTAAAGCATGGTTACTCCCATAATCGTTGGGTAGTCATTTGTTAAAATCGATTTTACAAACTGTTCCCCAATCCCAGGAATCGCGAAGATGTTTTCGATAACCATTGAACCAGTCATAAGCCCAACGAGCATTGGTCCAAGGATAGTCACCAGTGGAATAATCGCATTTCTAAATCCATGCTTGAACGCGACTTCGAAACGGCTTAACCCTTTCGCACGCGCCAATTCAATATAGTCCGAATGCAATACTTCTACCATTTCCGTTCTTACAAAACGCGCCGAATCGGCAATCGGAGAAATTGCCAGCGCCATTGTTGGAAGAATCGAAGAGACAAACCCTTGATTCCATAACGCAATCGGCAGAATTGGGAAAATGACCCCAAAGACTAATTGAAGCACTACGGCAAACACGAAACTTGGAACCGAACGTCCAATAATCGCAAAGAATGTTGCGAGTGTGTCCACCCATGTATTTTGTTTCATGGCCGCAATCATCCCGAGTAGTGAACCCACGATTGTCCCGAAGATTAAGGCTTGGAACCCTAATTGGAAACTTGGCCCTACACGCGAGAAAATCAAGTTTGCGACTGTTGAGTTATATTGGAATGATTGTCCAAAGTCCAAACGGAATAATCCAGTAATGTAAATCCAATATTGAACAAATACAGGCTTATCGAGGCCGTACTTGGCATTCATAATTTCTAGTTGCGCCTGCGTTAACTGTTCTTCATTGGCATATGGAGACCCAGGTAATAGTTTCATTAGAAAGAATGTAATCGTAGCAATCAGGAATAAGGTTAGGAACATGTAAAATACACGTTTCCCGATATATTTTAAATAGTTTTTCAACTCTGCACCTCCATCGATATCTTAATTCTGTTTCATCATACTATCTAAAGAATTAAAGTTTCAACTAATTAGTATCAACCTAGCCGTTGCGCATTGCCAAAAGTTCTGCTACAGTGAAAAGAACGACATGAAAAGGAGGAAGTTTATGTCATTCGACTATAAAAAAATAGGACTCATTTCTGGAATCCTACTATTATTATGTATAGGCTATGTAACGCTGACGGGTCCCTTTAGTCTACTTGCCCTTAGCAACGCTCTTTTTATGTGCGCACTTGTTTGTTTAATGATTGGTATTTTTGCGTATTTAAGTTGTACCGACTTCTTTACTCTTTTTCTGAAGAGCTTCACTCCGAATAAGGAGCATAAGAAGCACACCCTCTTTACCGCATCATCGACAGTCCTCTTTTTAGAAGTAGCCGCACTTCTTGGAATTCTATCCATAATATTGGGAATCTTCCTATTATAAAATGAAAAGCCGTGTCCTCCTAGAAGGGCACGGCTTCTGTTTTGATTATAGTTCTGCAGCTTTTTTTTCTGCTTTTTCTTTTTCGATTTCCTCACGTAATTCAGGAAGAATCTGCGTGAAATCCATACGAAGTTCTTGTCGCAATGATGGCTCCACCTTACGAACGAAGTGGAATGTCGATAAGCGTTCCATGACGCTTTCGGCTTCATCTTTTGCAACATATAAATAGATGTATTTTAAGCGTTTTGAAATATAGTGAATATTCCCAAACTTCTTCAACTGTTTAATTGGTTTCAATGTATACAACCAAACAACGAGTGCTTGTCTTTCTTGTTGCTCCATTGTTTCTCCCTTCTACATAGCTTTTAATTCGATAATTTTTTCTTCTTCCTCTTCTGGAAGACCTTCTCTTGTTGGTGGCGGCGTTTGTTCGCGACTTTCTTTATCGCGTCGGATAGCCCATAGTACTAAACCGATTCCGGCACTGGAAGCAAAGAAGCTCGACCCACCGTAACTAATCAGCGGTAATGGTACCCCTGTTAAAGGCGCTACCCCAACAAGTGCTCCAATATTAATTCCTGATTGAATCAAGAATAAAATCGCCACACCGTAGCATAAGTATTTTCCAAAAAGATTACGACATTTATTTCCTTTGCGAATCATCGCGATGATTAATCCAAAAATTGCAAGAAGTAGAATAAAGATTGTAATAAATCCTAGCTCTTCTCCGACAATCGCTAAAATAAAGTCCGTATGGGCTTCTGGTAGGAACCCCGTTTTTTGAACAGAATTCGATAACCCTGTTCCAATCCAACTACCTCTTGATAAACCAAGATACCCTTGAATCGATTGATAACCAGCACCTGTTGGATCACTCCATGGATTATGGAATGATGTAAAACGGCTTAATTGGTACGCTTTTAATCCGAATTTCTCAAAAATCGAAGCGTCTAAATAAGTGAGGCTATATAGTCCAGCAAAGACTACGCCCCAAATCGCTAGTGCGCGGTTTGAGACACCTGTCATAAGACCTAATAGTACGGCAACCCCGGCAATAATGATAGACGTTCCTAAGTCCGGTTGAAGCATAACCATTCCGATGAAGAATGCCGTAATTCCAGCTGGGATGAGATAGAATCTCCAATCGCGTTTACTACGTTCGTTCTTACTATAAATATAAGCCGATGTCCAAATCACAAATAGTTTTACTAATTCGGACGGTTGTAAGCTAAAGAGTTTCAAGTTAATCCAACTCTTCGCACCGTTTACACCGGTTGTAAATAATACAATCACTAGCAGGATAAAGATAACTCCTGCGACTCCCATCATGACTTTTTGATTCTTCAAGAATTTCTCAGGAAGAACAGAAATCCCTAGCGCCATCACAATTCCGATGACGATAAAGACAAACTGCTTCACCATGAACGCTTCTGAGTTTCCTTGATTGGCAAGAGCGTAATAACTACTTGCACTATAAATCATGACGAGTCCGAAAATTGAAAGTACCGAATACAATCCCATAATGAGCGGGTCCACATTGAGAAGGTGCTTCATTTTTTCATGAAAGTTTAACACGTCAAGCCTCCTCTAATTTTGGCGCGACTCTTCGTACACTTGCGTATACATGTCGTTTAATGCGTATTCTAAATCAGCCATAATTTTGTGGCCTTCGTTCGCGTGAATTAATCCAAGTGAAACTGCGAAATCCACTTGTTTCGATAAACCGAATAATTGTGTATCGATAATTTCTTCGAA
Source organism: uncultured Streptococcus sp. (assembly GCA_916049935.1). Classification (GTDB taxonomy): domain Bacteria; phylum Bacillota; class Bacilli; order Lactobacillales; family Aerococcaceae; genus Granulicatella. Next base: position 7,936 of record CAJZJI010000015.1, read on the forward strand.
TGCTGGGCATTTTGCCAAGCAAAGATGTGTTTTTTGTTTTGAAATGAGTTGATAAATTTGGTTGGCATTTTCTGTCAACTGAACTAAAGCAGGATTTTGAGTCATCTCACACTCCCCTTTCTATATTCCATGCTCAAAGCATATACTCTTTTAGTATACTTGCATCCACAAAAAAATACCACTAATGCAAGTGGAATTTACTGAAAATTTAGAGTTCGCTTGGATGGGAAGATGATTCCCCTTCGACTATCGGATATCTTCATAATCACGGTAACGTTGCACCGGTTCGAGCCGTTCCATCTCTCACCTTTAAAGCCTCAAATAGGGCGTACGGAATTAATTCCTACGCCCTATAATTCGTTTTAATGCGTATCACGTTACTGTGATTATAGAATCCGTTAGTCTTTGCGGAATCATCTTTATGCAGCCAATATTTTTTCTGTTTTCCACTTTGTTAGTAGTTTTTTCTGTGCAAGTAACTAAAAGAGAATGCTATCTTTCCATCTAGCCAAAGCAGTGAACTCACCAATTCCGCTTTATGAGTTTGCAAAAAATGAAGTGAGACACTATATTCACTCCTATAAAGCTATTATCACTATTAGAAAGACTTCATGATAGGAATTGCCATACACGCTTCCTTCCCACTAAGGCATCTCTATGATGACACAAAAAAAGCTATTACGGAGTTCTGCACGGAATCTATAGTAGCGATAATAGCAAGTGTAACTGATATGAATTAGGGACTCTAGGAAGTTTCCGTAGAGTCCCTTTGAGGATCAGTAGGGAGTGAGACTATAGGCTCACACCGGTACAGCTATTGTCGCCACTATTAAGAGTTCCGTCAGAACAAAGTAATAGCGTTCTACATTTTTATTTATTTTCCGGTCCAATCATAGAGAGGCCGACACGACCTTTCTTAAGATCAAGCTCCGTTACCCAAACCGTTACGATATCCCCAACCGCAACGACATCACTTGGATGTTTTACGAAGCCTTTTTTCAATTTCGAAATATGCACAAGGCCGTCTTGTTTCACACCGA
>CAJZJI010000016.1 GCA_916049935.1 uncultured Streptococcus sp.
GTTGACCAAATCGATATGTTCTTAAAAGCTTTACCATTTGAAGTAACATATGCCGATGACAACAACCAATTCTTGTACTATAACTTCAACAAACCAGCTAACAAGATGTTGGCTCCACGTGTGCCAGCTCAATCTGGTAATCGTTTATCTACAGTTCACCCACCACGTACATTCAAAAATGTGGAATACCTCATTGCGAACTTACGTGCAGGAAACGTGGATTACTTCCGTACAATCGTTCCAAACACTCCACCAGAAATCATCAACGTACACAACTACCAAGCAATGTACTATCCTGATGGTTCTTACGCTGGAATTAACGAAATCGTATTTGACTTCAAACCATGGTTAGATTGGTACTTACAAACAACTGGCCAACGTTTAGTAAGCGCAAATGGTGCTGCACCTGTAGCGGACGCAACAAGTGGCGCTTCAAACAGCGGACATTCAGCTCCAGCTCCTGCAGCAGATGCAACAAGTGGTGCTTCAGATAGCGGACACTCAGCTCCAGCTCAAGCACAAGCAGTAGATGCAACAAGTGGTGCTTCAGAACACTAAAATTTAAAGCGAGAAAGCTAGGCAAATGTTGGCCTAGCTTTTTTTATAGACGAAATAGACCATTGTTCACGTTTTAGAAACAACTGGAAACTGTTTTCTTAAAATTAACTAAAATGTAATGTTCCTAGTATCCAAGTGTAGTGGTTTTGAGCTATAATAAATAGGAGTTTAAGGAATGGAGAAAAACAGTGGGGACTATGAATTATCAAACAACACCTTCTCAAGCACCGACGCACCCACACCCTCCCAAGCAAAAAGAGAAAAAACGGAGTGCAGTATTTGATGGCTTGAAAGGTTTTTTTATACTAGCAATTATTACGTATTATTATTTTCAACATTTATTACCGGGCGGTTTTTTAGCCGTTAACGGATTTTTAGTGGTCGGAGGCTACTTGACGTTCCGGCATAATATCAAAACATTCGCGGAAGATTATAAAGAGCGTTTCCCAGTGAGAAGCTTGAAGAGAATGTTCTTCCCGATGCTCTTTATGATTATCGTAACGGTCGCGTTCCTATTCGTGGCGGCACCGCAATTACTATCCAATATTCGGGGCATGGCGCTTTCGGCATTATTCTTCGTGAATAATGATTATCAGATTTTCTCGCAGCAATCTTATTTCGTGCAATCGGCGAATCCAAGCCCGTTTGTGCATCTCTGGTATGTATCCCTTTATGTGCAATTGTTAATCGTTGGATATCTTCTTCGAAAACTGATGAAGAAACTCAACTTCCTCAGAATGCAGGAGTTTGCCTTGCTCGCGTTCTTAACGCTCGTTTCAGCAGCAGGGATGGCAGCACTCTATTGGTTTGAACAAGATCCTTCGCACGTATACTACTTAGTGTCAACGCGTTTATTCTCATTCACGTATGGAGCGCTTTTAAGTTATATTCACGATGGAAAACTACTCTTACCCGCGCGTGAGTCAGGTTCGACTATTCCAAATGTGTTGAGCCTTCTCTGTTTAGGGGCGTTAGGATGGATGTTTACAACCTTTAATGGAACGCAAGCAGAAGTGTATTACATGATGATGTTTATTTCATCGTTTGTGATAATGCTTCTTCTCTCTTGTACGATTCGTGAAGGAGTTGGAGTTCATTACCTCTTCAGCTTTAAAGGATTTACGTTCTTTGGAAAAAGAAGTTTCTCATACTACTTATGGTTCTATCCGATTCATCTGATTGCGCCAACGTTCTTACGCGAGATTAATGAACAGTGGTTATCAGTAGGAATTCAATTTGCATTGATTTTCGTGATGGCGGAAATCACGTATCAACTCTTTGAGCGAGACCGCTTCGTTCTTCCAATTGGACAAGCGCATAGTCCGTATAATTTAACGGCCTATGGAAAATCGAATCTTCCAAAAGGCATGAAGCAATTTGGACTCGTGTTCTCACTCATGTATGTCATCTGTATCGGACTTGCGGGTCTTGGATTTGCACAAGAGAAGAATCAAAACTCAGCCGTGCAAGAGGTTGAAGAGAAAATTCGTCAAAACCAAGCGCTCTTACAAGAGACAACAGCCGAGCCAACAACTGAAGGGACAACGACGATTAGTAATGAAGCTAAAGCTAACACGGAACAGCAAGTGAAGCAAACGCCGATTACGTTTGTGGGGGACTCAGTGTTACTAGCCTCTGCGAATAAACTTCGTGAAGTCTTCCCGAACACTTATGTGGACGGAGAAGTGGGCCGTCAGTTGTATTACAGTACGCCAATCGTTCAAAAGTTGGCACAGCAAGGTCGACTTTCTCAAACCGTGGTATTCGTCCTCGGTTCGAATGGGGCTTTTGCGGCTTCTCAAATCGATTCTCTGATTCAAGCAACGGGGAACCGTGAAATCTTCTTAGTCACAGCCGGATATGAAATTAAATGGGCTAAAGAAGTAAATGAACAGTTAAAAGCAGCTGCAGAACGTTATCCAAATGTTCATTTAATCGATTGGGGAACTTACGCCAAAGGACATACAAAACAATGGCTCTTTGATGATGAGATTCATCCAAACGATACAGGGGCAGCGGAATTAGCGAACCTCATCTTGCAAGAAATGGTGAAATTAAAAATCCAATAATCGTTGAGACGACTCGAATTTGAGTCGTCTTTTTTATTTTTTAAAAATATTTTTGAAAACGCTATTGACATCCAGGTGTATTAAGCGCATAATACAGTTAAAGATAAGTGTATTAACCGGTTAATACACTGATTGGGAATCAAAGAAAGGAGTTACTAATGATCGTATTTGATAAAAGAAGTCCGGTCTACGAGCAAATAATCGCCTATTTCAAAGCGGAAATTGCCTCCCACAGAATGGAAGCAGGCCAAGAGATGCCGAGTCGGCGTGAATTTGCGCAAACCATGCAAGTGAATCCCAATACGGTCCAACGTGCCTTTCATGAATTGGAGGTCATGGGGTTGATTACGACTGGAAATAATGTCATGAGTCGTGTGACAGAAGATGTAGAACGGATTGAGCAACTAAAAGATGAAATGTTAGATGAGGCGATTGGAAGCTTTACAGAAGCGATTAAGCCTCTCAACTTAACTGCAGAAGATGTTATCGAACATCTCAAAAAACAATTGTAAGGAAGGAGCGGTACTATGTTAACTGTTCAAAACTTAAGCAAGAGATTTGGAAAGAAACAAGTGTTGAATGACATCTCATTTAACGCGAAAAAAGGGGAAGTGACGGCTCTTATTGGTGTCAACGGAATTGGGAAAACAACGATTATGAACTGTATTGCAGGACTATTACCATTTGATAAAGGGAAAGTTGTTATCGATGATATGCCAGCCCGTAAAGTGTTTGCGGAAAAGGTGAGCTACATTACAGATAGTTCGATTATTTCTCCAGACCAAACAGTGGACGAGGCAATTGATTTTATGCGCACGTTCTATCCAAACTGGAATCGTCAAAAGGAAAGACATTTATTAGATTTTTTCCGTTTGAATTTAAAAGATGAAGTACGATCACTCTCGAAAGGGAATGTTGCTAAACTAAACTTGCTTCTCGGGATGGGGCTGGATACAGATTACATCTTGATGGACGAACCATTTTCAGGAATCGACGTGTTTACCCGTGAAGAAATCGCGCGTGTGTTTACAAGCGACCTACTTGATGGACGGGGCGTATTGATTACAACGCATGAAATTAATGATATTGAGTATATCGTCGATAAAGCAGTGCTCTTAAACGATGGACGTGTAGTGAAGGAATTCTATCCAGAAGAAGTCCGCGAAGAAGAGGGAAAATCAATTGTCGATGTGATGAGGGAGGTATACTTACCATGAAGAAAGTCATCAACTTAACGATTTATAATATCGGCCAGGCGAAAGGATTCATCCTCGTGGTGGCCTTACTTCAAATCTTATTGCAACTAGGGTTGAAGGTGAAGACCCTTGCGACGACTGGGTTATTAACCGGACAATTGCGCATTGTGAGTCCTGATATCGTGAAACAAGTCGTGCTAGACCAACTCTCAATCGGACTTCCAGTGTTCTTTGCGGGAACAGCGATTTTGGTTTACTCGGCAGTGATTTGGTCGAGAGAATGGAGCAGCAAAGGCTCATTTATTTATCGCCTACTCATGCTTCCAGGGTCACGTTTTGGAATCTACTGGGCTAAATTATTAACGATGCTTGTGATTACGTTCTTCTTACAAGCCGTTCAAGTGGTTGGGGTGTTCTTAAACTACTACCTCACAAGCTTCTTTATTCCAGAGTTTGCACAGTACCACATCACACCATGGTCGCTTGTGACAAACTCTATGGCAATGCCGCTTCTAGTGCCACAATATGCGGTGCAGTTTCTTCTCATTTTGACGATGGGGATAGCCCTCATCGTGACGGTCTTCCAACTCGCAATTCTTGTCTTTGGGGTTGAGAAGAAGGGGTACGTTCGTAAGGTAACTTCGGTCGTCCTCTACGTTTTAGTCATTGTTGTGACATTCACAGCTATCATGCGCACACAATTTGTCGTTCGTTTAATTGGAAATGAAGCGATGGTCTTTTTAATCGGTAGCATGCTCATTTGGATTGTTTTAAATATGCTACTAAGCGATTATTTATTAAATCATAAGGTTAGTGTGTAAGGAGGGGTTATCATGAAATCAAGTAAATTTGCAACAGCAGTATTTGCCTTTAGTGGACTTGTGTTTCTAGCGACAGCTGGTCACGCAGCGTATCAAGAAGTGAAGCCTGCTCCGGTATCGATTCAATTAACCGATGAAGAGAAAAAATTAGTCGACGGAGCAACCTTTGAAATGTCGTATTCCACAGATGATTTAACATCGTCTAAGGGCGCAGAGTATGCACTTTTAGATGGGAATGTAAAACGTGTTGGTTTTTCCGAAAATGCCTACAATTTCCAAACGAAAAAGAGATTGGCAGACTTTTCTTTTACAGACCGTCCAAATTATGATAATCTGGTGGCGTTTAAGGGGTATGACCTTCTATACGGCTTGACTTATAGCTTTGAAAGTACAACAGATCCAAAGGTAAATTTCAGTATCATTAACAAAGAGACGAAGAAGGTCACAACTGTTTCGGTTCCGATTACTAAAGAAGTACGCGGGGACGATAGTCATTTTGTAACAGATGTCACTTTCTATAGAAAAGGCAATACCGTGTATGGAGTGGTGCCGATGCCTGAGTATGAAAATAGAGGCTCGAAAGCACCAACCTATTTCTTCATCACATTCTCTGTGAACTTAGAAACGGGAGCCACAACACCTGCTAAACGAGTGAAATTACCAGAGGAATACGCTTCGATTGCATGGGGAGAAGCCAAGAGCTCTCGCATGTACGACCCGCAAGTGCTACTCTTCAAGAGTATGTATTCAAGAGATGAAAAATTCCGCTTAATGACTTTTGATGCTGAGACTGAGAAGTTCACAGAAATCACACCTGAACAGGGCATGAGTGCGGTACAATCGATTCTATACACAGTAGGAGACAAAGCATATATTGCCTTGGCAGATGAGGTGCCTGCATTCACTGGTTCAGATACGTATGTGAAGGCAAGTGAGCGCAAAAATAATGAGACTAAATATTATGTTCTTAATGCAGGTTCGCAGAAATTAGAAGAAGCATTTACAACGGAAACAGATGTCTATGCACCACAAGTGTACTTGAATAAAGGAAATCTTGTAATGATCACTCTTGTCGATGGCAAACCAACGCTACGTGTGCAATCAATGCAAACAAAAGAGGTTCTTCTTTCTAAGACAATTGATGTGAAGGATGATGTGTTCTTTATCGATACACGTATGTACGGCATGATGCGTATGAAATAAAAGAGAGTACTCAAAAAGCGTTCTACCTTTGAGGTTGAACGCTTTTTATGATGCTTGTTTTTCTTCTTTTAGATGTGGGTTTGGAAGGATGTGATTCACTCCGATGGCAATGACTGCACCAATCAATGTATCGAGAATTCGTTGAATCGCATAGGCGGTATTTTGTCCTGCTTCGATATTGAAGAAGATAACTAAGAAAGTCGCGCAAGAATTAATGATACCTGATTTATTGAACTGGTTACAGAATAAAATAATGATAATGATTCCAACAGGAGCCAGTAGTAAATCTGTATACTCTGGGAACGGCAGAATCGATCTTACGTAGAATAAAAGTATCGCGATGACCCCGCCAGTGGTATTTCCGATAAAACGGGAGAAGGCGAATTTAAAAGTTTGCTGATGGTCTGTTCGCAAGCTGAAGATGGCAGACAAGGCTGCTAGCATCGGTGAACCACGATGTAAGATTCTAAAGAGAACCACGCAAATAAACACAGACACGGCTGTTTTAAAAGTACGAAGTCCGATATGGAATGGATTATTTGAAGATTGTGGCACGCTCTCACCTCTGCTTTTTTAAGATATCGCTATTATAATATATGTGATAAAAAAATGGTAGAGTTATTGAACAATGCACCTAATAGGTGTATAATGTGTTCAAGAGGTGATGAAGATGCATGAAGCATTTGTATTAATTGTAGTGAACGCTGTTAGAGAACGTTATGTCTCAGAAAAGGCATTTTATACAGAAGAATTGGGGATTAGTGGCCAAAGTTGGACGAGATGGAAGAACGGGGAACGCGGATTGAAGGCAGAAAATCTGCAAAAAATCGCACGTCTGTTTACGGATTATGAGTGGATGCTCGCGAATAAAGTCGCCCGAAATGCTGATGTGCTGCCTGAAGTCGCTTCAGACCCAGTCGCTGAATATTTACGATTGAAGGTGGCGATTGCGAGTCGCTGGATTCGTCAAGAAAATGTTCGCGTAGATTGGAAGACGGCTGCTGTCAGCAAGGGTAAATTCAAAGAAAACGTCACGATTTTACGTGTGGCAACGACATATGGTCACTGGAGTTACCAAGATATTATTGAGATTCGTGTGGTAGGAATTACCTATAAACAAATCGGTACGAAAAAACAAGCGCTCCTTGAATGGATGCATGATGAAAAAGCGCAACAAAAGTATTTGGAATATAGCAAAAATGCATTTGTTCCAGAATCTGATTTAGAGGAATAGAAGTTTGCAAAATGAATGCGATACTCTCTTTGGAAACAAGGGGGTATCCATTTTTTTATAGGCCATTTTATGATAAAATTGAAAAGATAAAGAAAGTGGTGAAACTGTGGCGAAAAGAAAGAAAAGAAAAAATAAATTCGTCTTTCATCTTGTCGAGTGGTTCAAGTCATTATCGAAACTGACGGGACTTCTCATCGTAGCTGTAGCAAGCGTTCTTTTGGCCGGGACCATCACATGGTTATCTGAACATAAATCCGAGCCACAGGAAATACACGTGACACAAGATGAATTTTTAAAAGTACTCATCCCAGCGGCGCAACAAGCGTATAAAGACTACGGCGTGTTGCCAAGTGTGAGTTTAGCGCAAGCGATTCTTGAATCGAACTGGGGAGAGAGTTTATTAGCAAGTAAATATTATAATTTATACGGTGTGAAAGGGTCAGCTGATGAACCAAACGTCGTCCTAGAAACCGCAGAATTCGTGAATAACACATGGATTACGATTAATGGACGATTCCGCGTGTATGAAAGCTGGGCAGAATCAGTTGAAGCCCATGCGCAACTATTAGCGTACGGCGTGGACTGGGACCCAACGCTCTATCACAAGGTGCTTGGGGCTAGAAACTACAAGCAAGCGGCACAAGCCTTGCAAGATGCAGGGTATGCGACCGACCCGACGTATGCACAAAAGCTTATTCAAATGATTGAAGAGCATGAATTATACAAATACGATCAATTACCAACAGAAGAAACAACCGTGTCCGTACGAAAGAGTTCGTAACGTTCAAACGGATCAGTAAAGGAGAGGATATTAATGAGTCAGTTATTACCAGGAGCCATCATCGGAATTATCGGTGGAGATGAGCAAGTCGCATCTATTGCTCGCGAAGCAAGAAAAATGGGGTACGTTGTGTACTGCTACCACCAATCAAACGAGGCGGCTATTTCGATGGCTGAATATGAAATCGTCTCTTCTTACAAAGACCGTGAAGCGTTATTAGATTTCGCAGAAAAAGTAGACACGGTTTTATTATTAACCAACTTAGTGCCGGTTGATGTGTTATACGAAATTAGCAGTAAAACGCGCTACTATCAGTCATTTGAACTAGCAGAGATTTCGCAAAACCGTACTGTTGAAAAATTATTCTTAGATACGCACGCGATTAACTTGGCGCCATATAGTTTAGTGACAACGGTCGGCGAATTACCTTCGATTGTCCAAAGCATCGGCCTTCCAGCGTACTTAGAAAGTAATCTTGTAAAGAATCGCGTGGAAGAAAAGTTAGAGCTCTACGATGAAGACTTCGAAGAGCGCGTTCTTGAAAAATTGGAAGAAGGGCCTTGTATGTTAACAGCCTTCGTTCCAGCGCAACGTCATTTTACTGTGACAGTCGTGCGTGACTACGAAGACCGCGTGACAGTACTACCGATTTCAGAAGATGTCTACATCACGGGTAAATTAAAATACAGTATCGTCTCTCGTCGACTAAATCCAGAATGGGTGCAAGAGTTGAAGCGCATTGCCTTCAAGATTATGGATAACTTATCTGGAACAACCATTCTTTCGATTCAAGTGAAGATGGGAAATAATGGCATTTTCTATGTGGATGGAATCAACCAATTACCACTTGTGCAGCAACAATTCAGCAGCGCCTTCTTAGGTCATAGCATGTCTGAAATTCTTGTGCGCGTGGCAACAGGATTACCAATCGAATACAAAGAAATCAAAGAAGAAATGATCATCGTGCCAATCTATGAATCGATGATGGAAAAAGCAAGTTTATTAACGTTATTGAAACCACAATGGGACTTCGAATTCTTCCAATTAACATCAAAACGCCCAACTGACGTGCTTGGTGT
>CAJZJI010000017.1 GCA_916049935.1 uncultured Streptococcus sp.
GATCAGGAGACGTTGCGACTTGTTATGCAAATGCAGACAAAGCTTATAAGGAATTAAATTGGAAGACAACGAAATCAGTTGAAGACATGTGTAGAGATACATGGAATTGGCAATCGAAAAATCCAAACGGATATCAATAGTATAATTCTGCTTTGTAATAGTAAAAAAGACAATAAAAACAGGAATAAAAAAAGTTTATGAAAACGGTTGACAAGAAATCGGTTACACACTATAATGAAGTTACCATTTGACACCGGTGTCAAAAACAAAAGAAGGAAGAATAACATGAAAAATCTTACAAAAATAAAATTTAAAGAAAATGGAGAATTTAATCATTTTCCAGGTAACACTGTTGTTGCCAATCTTTATACAAAACCAGATTTAATGGAAGTTGTGGATATTATTCAGGCTCGCTATAGAGAATTACCTTTTATTGATAAGTTTACTCTCACCCCTAGAGATTCTATTCATATGACTGTAATTGAATTGCTTTGCCATGAAAATCGTGAGCCTGAATTTTGGAGTAGCCATCTACCATTGGATACACCATTACAAGAAATCCATGATTACTTTGCAAAACAACTAGAAATTTTCCCATTGCTAAACGAAGAGATTCATATGCGTGTGACTGAAATGGGAAATCAAAATATTTTAGTTGAACCAGCAGATGAAAAATCCGCTAAACGATTAGAAGAAATTAGAACTTATGTTTCTGAAAAAGCAGGTGTTCGTTTCCCTAACCATGATCGTTACCAATTCCATATCTCAATTGGATATCTTCGAGTTCCATTAACTGAAGAAGAAAATGAAGAGTTTACTAAAGTGAAAAAGGAATTAACAAAAGTTTTACTTGAAAAAGTTCCTGTTATTACTGTAAATCGTATCGATTATACAGTGTTTGAAGATATGAGACGTTTTGTTCCATATTGCGAAAAGTTTGGAAAATAAAAATTACAAATAAAAACAAAAAGGAGATTTCAACATGAAAAAATCGAAATTTTTAAAAACTTTACTAGCTGCAGGGCTTGCAGTTACAACATTAGCTGCATGCTCAGGAGGAGCAAATAGTTCATCAAACGCTACAACAACTGCACCTCAAGCACAGTCTGAAGAAAAAGCTGATAAGAGCCAAGAATTAGTAATTTATTCTAACTCTGTTTCAAATGGACGTGGAGATTGGCTAACTGCTAAAGCGAAAGAAGCTGGTTTCAACATTCGTATGGTGGATATCGCTGGTGCGCAATTAGCTGACCGTGTTATCGCTGAAAAAAATAACTCAGTAGCAGATATGGTGTTTGGTATCGGTGCTGTAGATTCAAATAAACTTCGTGATGCAAACCTTCTAGCTCAATTCAAACCAGAATGGCTTAACAAGATTGATGCATCATTAGCCGATAAAGATGGATACTATAACCCAGTTATCGTTCAACCTTTAGTATTGATTGGAAATCCAGAAGCTAAAGTAATGCCTAAAGACTGGACTGAATTAGCAGAAAAATATAAAGGCCAATATTCTATCTATGGATTAACTGGAGGAACAGGACGTGCGATTTACGCAAGTATCTTAGTTCGTTACCTTGATGAAAAAGGAGATTTAGGCGTATCAGAAAAAGGATGGGAAGTTGCAAAAGAATATTTTGCAAATGCCTATACTCTTCAAAAAGGTGAAAGCTCAGTTGTTAAAGTGTTAGATAAAGAAAGCCCAATCCAATACGGTATGATGTGGGGTTCTGGAGCGTTAGTCGGACAAAAAGAACAAAATGTTGAATTCAAAGTAATGTCACCTGAAATCGGGGTTCCATTCGTAACTGAACAAACAATGATTCTTAACACAAGTAAGAAACAAGCATTAGCAAAAGAATTCATCAACTGGTTCGGTCAAGCAGACATCCAAGCTGAATACAGCCAAAAATTCGGTTCTATTCCAGCGAATAAAGATGCTGTAAAAGAATTACCAGAAGCAACTAAGAAATTTGTTGACCAACTTAAACCACAAGATATTAACTGGGAAGTTGTTGGTAAATACTTAGACCAATGGGTTGAAAAAGCTGAATTAGAATACGTTAAATAATATTAAATGTTGAATTAATCGATAAGAGTCTCGCTAGGATTCTACTCTATGCCATAGAAAGAGTCTACGCGAGACTTTTTAAGATAACACAAAGGAGTAAACGATATGATTAAATTTGATAACATTCAAATTAAATACGGTGATTTTATTGCGATTGACAATTTGAATTTAGAAATTAACGAAGGGGAGTTCTTTACATTCTTAGGACCTTCAGGATGCGGAAAATCAACAACTTTACGTGCATTAGTTGGGTTCTTAGATCCATCAGCAGGTCGTATTGAAGTAAATGGTAAGGATGTTACTAAATTAGAACCTGAAAAACGTGGAATCGGAATTGTGTTCCAATCTTATGCATTATTCCCAACAATGACGGTTTTTGATAATATTGCTTTTGGTTTGAAAGTGAAGAAAGTAGCTCCAGATGTGATTAAAGCAAAAGTTGCAGCGGTAGCAGCAAAAATTAAAATTTCTGACCAACAATTGCAACGTAATGTATCTGAATTATCCGGAGGGCAACAACAACGTGTGGCGCTAGCCCGTGCATTAGTATTAGAACCAAAAATTCTCTGTCTTGACGAACCGCTCTCTAACTTGGATGCTAAATTACGTGTAGACCTAAGAAAAGAATTGAAACGTCTACAAAAAGATTTAGGAATTACAACATTGTATGTTACACACGACCAAGAAGAGGCATTGACATTATCAGATAGAATTGCTGTATTTAACAATGGTTTCATCGAACAAGTGGGAACACCTCCTGAAATTTACCATCAATCTAAAACAGAATTTGTTTGTGACTTTATCGGAGATATTAACGTCCTTTCTGAAGAAACAGTTCATGAGATTTTAGAAAGCAATCCAAACATTCCTTTAGAAGATAAAAAAGGATATATTCGTTTAGAAAAAATTCGTTTCAGACGTGAAACAGAAGACGATATTGTTCTAAAAGGAACAATTATTGATACAGAATTTTCAGGTGTAACAGTTCGTTACACTGTTCAAGTGTCAGACCATCAGGTTGTTAACGTTACACGTATTGATAGTCAATTTGCAATCAAATCTGTAGGGGAAAATGTGGAACTTTATATTACACCTTCAGATGTCGTGCAATATTAGGGAGGTACAACATGCGTCATAAGTTAAATTGGAAAGATTGGCTCATTCGTATAGGGCTAATCTGGTTCCTCGTAACGTTTATTATTTATCCAAATATTGATTTGGTATTAAGTGTGTTTGTCAAAGATGGACAATTCTCGCTAGATGCTGTTAATCGTGTACTTAAATCACCACGTGCAATTCAAAGTATTATGAACAGTTTTAAACTAGCATTATCGTTAATTGTTACAGTTAACGTAGTCGGTCTTCTTTGTGTGTTGTTCACAGAATACTTCGATATTAAAGGTGCCAAGATCTTAAAACTTGGATATATGACATCTTTAATTTATGGTGGTGTGGTTCTTGCAACAGGGTATAAATTCGTATACGGCCCTTATGGAATGATTACAAGAATTCTTCAAAACTTCCTACCAAACCTTGATCCAAACTGGTTTGTGGGATATGGTGCGGTATTATTCATTATGACCTTCTCAGGTACAGCCAACCATACATTGTTCTTAACAAATACCATTCGTGGTGTCGATTATCATACTATTGAAGCAGCGCGTAATATGGGAGCAAAACCATTTACAGTATTCAGAAAAATTGTTTTACCAACATTAACGCCAACATTATTTGCCTTAACAATCATGATTTTCTTAAGCGGGTTATCAGCAGTTGCGGCTCCAATGATTGTAGGGGGTAAACAATTCCAAACAATTAACCCGATGATTATCACTTTTGCAGGGATGGGGAACTCTCGTGACCTTGCTGCGTTACTTGCGATTGTCCTAGGGGTTGCAACAACAATCTTATTAAGTATCATGAATAAGATTGAAAAAGGTGGAAATTATATTTCAATTTCTAAAACAAAAGCACCTTTAAAAAAACAAAAGATTACTTCAAAACCATGGAATATCATTGCGCATATCGTGGCATACGCTTTATTCGTAGTGTTCATGTTACCTTTGATTTTCATTGTCTTGTACTCATTCACTGATCCAGTGGCGATTCAAACAGGTAACTTGTCATTAGCTAACTTTACTCTAGAAAACTATCATCAGTTCTTCACTAATAGTGTTGCGTTCTCACCATTCTTAGTCAGCTTTGTATATGCCAGTCTTGCTGCTATCACTGCGACAGTTCTTGCCGTTGTCTTTGCACGTGTGGTTCGTAAACATAAAGCTCGCTTTGACTCCTTATTTGAATATGGTGCGTTATTACCTTGGTTATTACCAAATACTTTATTAGCAATTAGTTTGCTATTTACATTTAATCAACCACAACCACTTGTATTTAATTTCATTTTAGTAGGAACGCTAGTAATTCTATTAATTGGATATATTATTGTGAAGATTCCATTCTCTTATCGTATGGTTCGTGCTATTTTGTTTAGTGTTGATGATGAGATGGAAGATGCAGCTCGTAGTATGGGGGCGTCTCCGTTTTATACAATGATGAAGGTTATTATTCCGTTTATTTTACCGGTAGTACTTTCAGTTATTGCGCTTAACTTTAACTCTCTATTAACAGACTTCGACTTATCTGTATTCTTGTATCATCCATTAGCTCAACCTTTAGGTATTACTATCCGTTCAGCTGGTGATGAAACAGCAACATCAAATGCACAAGCACTTGTCTTTGTATATACAATTGTATTGATGATTATTTCTTCAGCAGTACTTTACTTCACACAAAGACGTGGCAAAACAACTAGAAAATAATTATGATTACATCAGAATTAACGAATACAGATATTTTTATCCGAATTGCATTGTCTTTGATAGCCGGAATGGTTATCGGCATGGAGCGAGGTAGTAAATCGCAACCAGCAGGAATTAGAACGCATAGTGTCGTTTGTGTTGCGGCATGTTTAATCATGATGACTAATGAATTTGTTTCTTATAAGTTTGGGACAGGAGATCCGACCAGATTAGGAGCACAGGTTGTTTCGGGAGTTGGTTTCTTAGGGGCAGGAACGATCCTTGTCACAGAAAAGAAAAAAGTTACAGGGTTAACAACTGCAGCAGGTATTTGGGGTTCTGCAGGGATAGGACTCGCAATTGGAGTCGGCTTTTATCAAGGAGCAATTTTAGCAGCCGTTTCTATTTGGGGCGTGATATCCATGTTTCAACCGTTAAAGATGTATCTACAAAAACGCTCTCGAGTAATTGAACTCTATATTGTAGTCAATTCTACAGAAGCCTATAATCGTGTATTAGTCTATTGTGCAGAAAATCGAATTAGAATTACTGACTCAAGGACTGCATTCGGTGAAGTGAACCAAAGTCGAATCCAGTATTTCGATGTACCAGAGAAGAAAATTGCTTCTTTTGTAACGTTAGAATTAGCTGGTAGCTTTGAACATCTTCGACTTATGGAAGAACTTTCTAATCTTCCAGGTGTCATTTATGTTGAAGAGATTAGTTAGATACGGATCAAAGAGCAGGGATTTCCTTGCTCTTTTTTAGATGAATAAGTATTTGCTAAAGAGATGTCGAATGCCAATTTCCTAGTATAGGATGGACAGAGGAGTTATTATGGGATGAAAGTATGTAAGATAAATTTTGATAATGGCAGCATTCGATATTATAATAGAGAATGCCTAGAGAAGGAATGTCATATTCATACATTTCACGAGATTTGTGAATGGGTATGGGCATTTCATCTTCCAATGGATCAAATAATAAATAAAGTAATTTTCAAAGAAAAGCTAGTACCAATTTTAGAAAGTTACATAAAAGAAATAGACCAAGAGCTAAAAGGAATGAATTGTCTCACTGAGTTATATTTGATAGAATTATGTGGTATTCCAATGTCTTACACGTATATTCAAGCGATGATTATCAGATATTTTGAATTGCTTGGATATAATAGTGAGTTCTTAAAATTTCAAGTGAACAGAACGCATCAATAATGACAATTAGTATAGTGATAGAAAAAATAAATTTATAAGGAGTAAGGATGGAAAAGTTTAAGAGAAAGGCTACTATTTATGATATTGCGCGCATTTCAGGGGTCTCTCCAAAGACTGTTTCCCGTGTTATCAATGGTGGTGATGGAGTTAGATCAGAAACTTACCAGTCTGTGATGAAGGTAATTGATGAACTGTCTTATATTCCAAATGCGTATGCACAAAATCTGACTAAGAAAGAAACAACGAATATTCTCATTTCAGTCAAGAAGATGGAGTCGTTCCCATTAATCTGGTTCCAGACACTATTGGATAAGGTTTTACAAACTTGTAAAGAAATGGGAGTCAATGCAATAGTCGAGTATTTTGGTGAAGGGGATTCAATTAAGGATTCTATTATTTCAAGTACTGGAAGTTTAGTTGATGGAGTTATTGTCTTTTATGAAGGTAAAGATGATAGTAGAATTCAATATTTAAAGAAAAATAATATGCCTTTTATTGTGTTTGGGGAATCACAGACAGAAGGTGTTATTTATGTTTCGAATAATGATTTCCAAGCAATGTATGATTTGATGGGAGCCGTTGCTGATAAAGGGCTTCGTGACATGTGGCTACTAATGGGTGGAGAGTCACTTGTCAATAAAGATCGTGAGAAGGGTGCTCGTACTTTTGTAAAAGAGAAAAAGTATGAAATTGCTTTAGAAGTTGTTTATGGATTAGCTACGATTGAATCTGTATATCATTATGCGATGGATAATTTAACAGGTACGAATATACCGGATATTATATTTGTCTCTGGGGATGAAAAAGTCCAAGGGATTATTCGTGCGTGTTACGAAAAAGGAATCTCGATTCCTGACCAATTAGCTATTGTAGGGTTTGACAACATTCCAATAGCACAATATTATACACCTGCATTATCAACCATTTCTCCAGATTATAGTCAGTTAGCAAAAGAAATGATTGATGGAGTTCTTGCGATTATCAATGGAGATAAAAGAAAATCTGTAGAGGTTTCTACAACTCTTGTCAGACGACAATCGTTTTAAGCAGAGCACGGTGTAAATAATATAAATGTCTTAAAATGGAAGTAAGCTTTTAGAGTTTATTTCCATTTTTTGTTTCCTGATTTCAGTTTATTTGCTAGGAGGAAAGACAGCAGTTTGATGAACTGTAACATCTCACATTGCACGATGAGTGCTTGAGTGCTATAATAGGTACTGTTTTTTATATAGATATGACTTGTTTTCAGAAGATTTACATACAATGAAAATTATTTACAGTAGAAAGGGGAGAACAGGATGTCTACTCATGAAAAAGTATCACTTTCAGAAGTAAACCAATCGATTGAGACGCCAAAGAATAATAATTTCTGGCAGAACTTAAAAGCTTTCTTAGGACCCGGAGCGCTCGTAGCAGTAGGGTACATGGACCCAGGTAACTGGATTACCAGCGTGGTCGGAGGGGCTTCGTACAAATATACATTGCTCTTCGTAATCCTTATTTCGTCATTAATTGCGATGCAGTTGCAACAAATGGCAGGGAAACTTGGGATTGTAACGCGTATGGACTTAGCGCAAGCAACAGCGCATCACGCACCGCAGTGGCTTCGTCATGTGTTATGGGTGATTGTCGAATTAGCCTTGATGGCGACAGACTTAGCGGAAGTACTTGGATCAGCCATCGCGTTGAACCTCTTGTTTGGGATTCCAATCATGGGAGCCATCTTTATCACGGTTCTTGACGTATTCTTGCTTCTTGGGATTATGAAGCTTGGATTTAAGAAAATCGAAGCGATTGTATCGACGTTGATTTTAACAATCCTTTTAATTTTCGTGTATTTAGTAGCGTTAGCAGAACCAAGTATCTCAGGGATTTTTACTGGATTCTTACCAACGGCGCAATTGTTTGATAAGACAACTCCTGGACACGATAGCATTTTAACATTGGCGCTAGGGATTGTCGGGGCGACGGTAATGCCGCATAACTTATACTTGCATTCATCACTCTCACAAACGAGAAAAGTGGATTACACAAATCAAGATAATGTTCGTAAAGCTGTTCGTTTCATGACATGGGACTCAAACATCCAGTTGAGCTTAGCGTTCGTTGTGAACTCACTCCTATTAATCTTAGGTGCAGCGTTATTCTTCGGACACGCATCTGAAATTTCTGCCTTCTCGCAAATGTACAATGCATTGCAAGATTCGAAGATTGCCGGTGCAGTCGCAAGTTCGACATTATCGACACTCTTTGCCGTGGCGTTATTAGCGAGTGGTCAAAACTCAACAATTACAGGAACATTGACAGGACAAATCGTTATGGAAGGTTTCTTACATATGAAACTTCCACAATGGATTATCCGTCTTGTGACACGTTTATTCGCCTTACTACCGGTAATCGTCGTAGCGATGTTGTTCGGTTCGCAAGAAAAAACATTGGACCAACTCTTGGTTTATTCACAAGTATTCTTATCAGTGGCGTTACCATTCTCAATCTTCCCATTGATTTACTTCACTTCGAAGAAATCACTCATGGGCGAGTTCACCAACGCCAAATGGAATACCTTCCTTGGATACGCGGTAGCCGTTATCCTAACGATCTTAAACTTCAAGTTAATTTTTGATTTATT
>CAJZJI010000018.1 GCA_916049935.1 uncultured Streptococcus sp.
ACACTGCGTGCCTTTATCGGATATCTTCATAGTGTTTGTAATAGCTGTAGCGGTTCGAGCCGTTGTCTCTCACCTACTGAGCCTCAAAGCAGTAGTAAGGAATAAATTCCTAACTACTGCTAATTCGCATCAGTTACACTCGCTATTACCCACACTATAGAATCCGATAGGCACTCCGTTTGACTGATTCAATCCTTTTCATTCGAAAAAATAGACTGTTTCAGTTTTCAAAACTCGACCAACACACTAAAAAAGAAAGGGGAGAAACCTCCGCCCTAAACAAAAAGAACTCCTGCTCGTCAGGAGTTCTGGGATAGATTCTATTCTGGGGCGATGCTTTGGTGTTTTCTTGTAACGAGGATTTGAAGCACCACTAGAATCACTAATGCGATAGAAATAGATTCCACTTTATGTGTTGTAATGAGGTTGATGAATTCTAGAAGAGCTTTTACAAATTCTGGCATTTGGCCATCACTAACTCGTCTAAAAGCACTTCCACCGATTAATGCAGAAAGCAAGAACACTCCTGATAATGCGAAAATGCCTGCCTTTTGATTAATTTTATTAAGAACAATCCCAATAACATTTGCGATTAGGTGAATTAGAACAACCTTCACGAAAAGAACTGCGATGCTAATCACGATATTTTCTGGGTCGAATAGATCCCCTAAAATCGATTGAATGGTTACTGTGCCGAGTGAAACTCCATTTCTTAATGGAATTAATAAGGCGTAAATGAGTGTGATGATTCCAGAATCGACAAGCGTTTGAATGAATAAGCTTTCTATTTGTTCTTTTCTTGTTAATCCTAATTGGCTTTCTAGACGGAATTGTTCAACGATATATCCAATTCCGATGAGTAATAGGATAATTGCAATTTCATTATCGAAGTAAATTGGGAAATAAGTACCGAATGTGCTAAGGTCCCCATTTGCAAAAATCTTCATTAAGAAACTTGTAATAATCCACCAAGCTCCTAAGAACATTAAAATTGTTTTCCATCTTCTAGCTAATCCCATGCTGACAACTGATAATAAACGGTTCATCTTATTCATTCTCCTTTCGTGTGATTGAGATAAAGTAATCTTGTAATGTTAATGGAGAAAAGTCTAATCCTGGTTGTGCTTCTCCAATAGCACCAATCACCACGCTTCTTGTAAAGTTTCCGATTTGTTCTGTTTCAAGAACTTTCTTATCGGCAACATATTCTTGTACCAATGAGGATGCCCCACTAACAACGTATCCTTTACGAAGAACATCTTCGACCAGTACTTCTTCTGTGACCAATCCGTCTTTAATAACAATCACTTTTTCTAAAATTGAAGCAACTTCTTCGATTAAATGCGTTGCGATGACAAATGTACGAGGACGGCGCGCATACGCTTCGAGTAATTTCTTATTGAAGAGTTGGCGGTGGTTCGCATCAAGCCCAAGCACTGGTTCATCTAAGAAGATGTATTCGCTAGGGTTCGCAAGCGCCAAGATAATCTTCATAATGCTTTTATATCCTGTTGAGGCTTTTGAGTATTTTTGCTTCACATTCACATCGAACACTTTGATAAGGTCTTCTGCGAATTCCATATCAAATTCTGGATAAGTCACTTTATAGATAGCAAGGAGATCTTTAAATCTATATTCTTGCGGGAACCAGTTATCAGAACTTGATAAGTACACTTCATGCATCGCGCTTGCTGTCTTATGAAGGTCCACTCCGTCAAGAGTGATATCCCCGCTTGTCTTTTCGATACGGCGAGCAATCATATTTAGCACTGTACTCTTTCCGGCACCATTTCGTCCGAGCAACCCGATAATACTTTCAGGTTCAATCGTGAATGTTGCTCCTTTTACCGCTTCTTTTTTTAAAAACTTCTTCTTTAAATCTTTGACTTCGATACTCATTATTGGAAGCCTCCTTCGATGATTTTTACTAATTCGTCTTTCGTAATACCGAGCGCTTGTGCTTCTTTTAAGAAGTTTGGCACCATTTGGTTGGCAAATTCATTTTGCTTCTTGCTTAAGACAATTTTTCTGGCCCCTTCTGCTACAAACGTTCCAAGACCTCTTCGTTTTTCAAGTATTTGTTCGCTCACGAGTAAGTTCATTCCTTTCAATACCGTTGCTGGGTTGATTTGATATCCTGTGGAAATCTCAGTTGTCGACGGTACTTGATCTCCTTCTTTGTAGACTTCATGGAAGATTTCTTCTTCCAATTGATTGGCTACTTGTTGAAATAATGGGATATCACTTTGAAAATCAAATTTCATAACGCACCTCCTTGTTCATGATCACTTTGTGTTAATTGGTTAGTTACTTGTGTAACTAACTATAAGACTAAAACAAAAATTTGTCAACACCTTTTCGAAAAAAATTTTTAACAAAATAAAAAAACGCCTGACATACCAAGGAAAAACCTTGATATATCAAGCGTTCGGAGACTTTAGATTTTATAAATATTTTTCTAAAATTTCTTCTAAGTGTTCTTTAGCATGGTAGCCAACCACTTTATCAACGACTTCGCCATCTTTTTTGATAAGCAATGTTGGGATACTCATAATGCCAAATGCACGAGCTGTTTCTGGGTTTTCGTCAACATCTACTTTTGTAAAAGTTACTTTGTCTCCCATTTCTTCATCTAATTGGTCGATTACTGGACCTTGCATACGACATGGGCCACACCAAGTTGCCCAGAAGTCTACTAAGACTACTCCATTTTTAGTTTCTTCTGCAAAGTTTTTATCTGTTAATGATTTTACCATTCGAATCATCCTTTCCTTTTTCTATAAACTTAGTATAGCAATCCCCCGGAAGGTGACCAACTATTCTGCTCACGGTTTACTTAAAGGTTACGATGGTCGCTCCATTTCCACCCGTATTCATCGGTGCAAATTCAAAACTTGCGACAGAACGGTGGCTACGTAGCACCTTATGAACTCCTTGTTGGATGGCCCCTGTTCCACGTCCATGAATAATCGTTACGCGTGGATAGTTCGCAAGAATCGCAGCATCTAGATATAACTCTAGATCCTTCATCGCTTCTTCGTATCGTTTTCCGCGAAGGTCTAATTCAGAAGAGACGTGACTAGCACGCGCACTTTTGACGATCACTTGTTGCTTGGCTACTTGCGCCTCGGCGATTGGAGAAAGATCCTCAACGGCAATCTTCATCTTGATGATTCCCATTTGAACCACCCATTCCTTGTCGTTCACCTTCTCAACAAGCGTACCACGTTGGCCAAATGACAGAACTTCGACACTTTGTCCGACTTGCAGCGCCTTCTTTGCTTTTTCCTTGCGAAGTACCTTGTTTTTCTTCAAGGCTTGCTCATGCTTCAAGTCTTTCAACGCCGTTTTCTTCTCAATCATTTCATGCTCTTTAACAGTACTTTGCTTACTTCTTAATTGAAGCTCACGAATTTCAGATAAAATCTTATCCGCATCATCTTGGCTCTGTTCAATTAACGTATTCGCACGTTCTTTCGCCTCTTCTAAGAGACGTGCTTTATTGGCTTGGAATTGTTCTGTTTCGCGTTGTAAGTCCTCAAGTAACTGCGTACTCAATTCTAACTGATGGCGCATCTTGTCGGCATCACGCTGCGCACGGCGACGTTTTTGCTCGAGGTCACTAATCATCGCATTCAAGTCTTGGTCTTCTTCGGATAGAAGTCCGCGCGCTTGGTCGATAATGATACTTGGTAAGCCAAGACGTTTTGAAATATCAAATGCATTACTACGACCTGGTACGCCAAGTAAGAGTTGGTATGTTGGTTGAAGGGTATTCCCATCAAATTCCATACTCGCATTAATGGTTTTAGGGCGGTCATAGCCGTATGCTTTCAACTCTGGATAGTGCGTTGACGCAATCACATAACTTTGCTTACTTGCAATATAATCAAGGATTGCGATCGCAAGTGAAGACCCTTCTTGTGGGTCTGTCCCTGAACCAATTTCATCGATTAAAATCAAACTCTTATCGTTAATTTGTTTCAAAATAGACACGATATTCGACATATGAGATGAGAATGTCGATAGGTTTTGCTCAATCGATTGTTCATCTCCGATATCCGCAAAAATCTCTGTAAAGACTCCCACTCGGCTATTTTCAGCCGCAGGAATATACAGCCCAATCTGTGCCATCAATTGAATCACACCGACCGTCTTCAAGAGAATGGTTTTACCACCCGTATTCGGCCCTGTAATGACAATCGCTTGATATTCTTCACCAAGAATAATATCGTTTGCCACAGCCTTCTCACGCTCTAAAAGTGGATGCCATGCTTGCCAGAGGGCTACGTAATTATTAGCGTCGATAATTGGCTCTGTTGCTCTCAATTCATGAGCGTACAGCGCTTTTGCATTCACTACATCCAGACGTGCCAATACATAATGGTTTTGATGCAGTGAATTCGTATAAGGCATGAGTTTTTGAGACAATTCCCAAAGGATACGTTCTACTTCGCGCTTCTCTTGGATTTGATACTCACGAAGCTTGTTGTTTAAATTCACGACTGCTTGTGGCTCCATAAAGAGCGTTTGCCCCGTTGAACTTTGGTCATGGACCGTTCCGCCAAAGACTGATTTATACTCTGCTTTTACAGGAAGTACATAACGGTCATTACGAATTGTGATAATCGTATCGCTTAAATATTGCGCATTCTTTCCTGTAAGGTATTGATCCATTTGACGACGAATATCTTGTTCCGTCTTTTGAATCCCCACACGAACCCCGTGTAAAGTTGGAGACGCGCTATCTAAAACATACCCATCTTCACGAATAGAGGCTTCTAGTTCGCTTGTCACCTCTGGAATACTTTCGAGTTTTTCGACCAAACGAGGCACACGTTTTAGTGCAATTTCCTCTTCTTCGACTTTTTCAAAGAAACGCTCAACCTCATGCGTTGTTGTTAACACACGTAGGATATCACTTAATTCGCGTCCATTCAGCCCTGCTTCTAGCTCTAGACGTTTCAAAGCAAAACTAATATCTTTCAATCGTGGAATTGGAATCCCTTGTTTGAGACGGAGTAACTCCACTCCATCAGTTGTTTCTTCGATTTTATGTTGAATGGCCTTTGCATCGACTTCAATCGGAAGTTCCTTAATCATTTGCTTTCCTTTTTCGGAAGTCGCATATTCGGCCAGTTGTGTTCTAATTTTGGAAAATTCTAAAACCTTTTCGATTTTCGAATTCATAACAGTCCTTCTTTCTTAAAAAACGTGGAACAAGTTTGTTCCACGCTTCGAGGTTTTATTTAGGTAATAACCAACTTGAAACGATTGGCGTTACAATTGGTGTTTTTGTGATGATGAAGTTTGGCAATCCACCTTCGATAATTTTTTGTGCTGGTGCCAGCGGAATCATCGCTACTGCGTAAAGTACAAAGTAAATGAATAAGTAGTTCATCAGGAATCCAAGTGCCGCTCCACCGATCGTATTGAATTGTTTCAATAGCGGTAAGAATGTTAATTCGCTAGCGACATATCCAAGGAATCGAACCACTAACCATCCTAGAATCATGATGACTAGGAATGCAACCAATTTATAGAATGATTGGTCGAGTGACATCGCTTGGGCTTCTGTGAAAATCGCTAAGTGATTTCCAGGAATGTATGATGGATATGGGATGTACACCGATAAGAACTTCGCGAGTCCTTCGTAAGTGAACATCGCAACTAGGAATGTGATGAAGTATCCTGCGATATACACGAGTTCTAAAGTTAATCCTCGGCGCATTCCAGTATACACACCAACTAATAAATAAAATAAAATAATTAACGTTACCATTGAACCCTACCTTCTCAACAAATCTTGTTGTAATTCAAATTGTTTTTCTAATTCTTGTTTTCTATTTGCATCAATCGAAGGGCGTTTATGTTGAACGGAGCGCAATTCTTTTTCCAACTGCTCTACACGTTTCTTCAATGCGACCACTTCTTCTTGCTTTTCAAATTGATTCGAGATGGCGTTGATGGCTGCAAGAAGCGCCACTTCTTCCGTCGACAATTTGTCAGATACTCGAGTGATTTGGTCTAATTGTTCTTGTAAGACACGCACAATACTTTGCATTTCTTGTTGCGACTTACGACCAATAATCGTATAAGATTTCCCTGAAATCGTTGCTTTTACTCTTGTTTTTGGTTGATTCACAAAAGACCCTCTCACTTTCTCCATAATATCACCTTATTTTACCATTTTTCATTTAAAAAATACACTAATAATCCACTTTTTTAGAGAGTGGACGGATGAAATTTGTCATGGTATGCTAAAAAGAAAAGGGGGAACGACATGAATTCATTAACTTTAATTTTATCACCTGAGCAAATTGCAACACTTGGAGCAACCTACGCTTCATACATGCAATCTCCTCCACCACACGCAACATTGCGTCTAAAGATCGACGGTTTATCGATTACGGCCTATAAATCGGGTAAGGTTCTCTTCCAAGGAAAAGGCATTGAAGACTTTATCCAAAAGAACCACCTCGAACAATCGATGGATGTCACTACAAAGAAAGCCCTCGAAGAGTCGACTCTTCCAGAAGGTTTTGCGACTTGGAGCATCATCGGAAGCGATGAAGTCGGAAACGGCGCTTACTTTGGTCCACTGACGGTTGCGGCGGCTTATGTTTCAAAAGAAAATATCGCAACATTAAAAGCGATGGGCGTTCGCGATTCTAAAGATATGACGGACGAACAAATTAAGGCTCTCGTTCCAAAAATCAAAGAAGCTGTGCCTTATAAGTTATTAACGCTTTGGCCAGAGAAATATAACGAAGTCCAACAAGTTAAAAATCTAAACGAGATGAAGGCGCTTCTTCATAACCAAGCGTTCCGTCTCTTAAGCGAAAAACTCGCTCCTGAGGTTCCAGAAGCGTACTTAATCGACCAATTCTGTAAACCAGACTTGTATTACCGTTATCTCAAAGGCCAAGACCTTGTCGATAAGAAGAAAACATACTTTATTACAAAAGGCGAAAGTCACCATATCGCCGTTGCGGCAGCATCCATGATTGCCAGATGCGCCTTCCTTGATGGCCTAGACTCTCTAAGCGCTGAATACGGATATGAACTCCCAAGCGGTGCCGGTGCCAACGTCGATAAAGCAGCAGCCACTATTTTAAAACACGGTGGCATGGAACTCCTCGGTAAAGTGGCCAAACTCCACTTCGCCAACACCGAAAAAGCTAAAAAATTAAAATAGTTTTTCTCTTCCAAAATGAGGTTAGATAGGCTCTTCGCAGATTTCCAAAAACACTCCTACTGGATAGGAAGTAGTTTTTTACGTGCTTACCCAGCAAATGATTACGGAGAATCTTGTGGATTTTATTGTAGCAGTAACGTGAAAAAGCAAAAAATGCGAATTAAAGGGAGTTAGGAATTTATTCCTTACTCCCTTTTTGAGGCTTTTTAGGCGCAAGACCAAGGCTTGCGCCGGTGCAACGTTACAGCTACAATAAACAAATCCGCAAGGATTCGTAGTAATCATATATCTGAGCACAGATAAAAACCTAGCACACACAAACAAACACCTTCCTATCAAGTAGGAAGGTGTTTTTGGTTAATCTTTCATAATGCGCTTGATAATCTGCGACACGCCTATCCAACCGAATGCGATAATCAAAAGAATGATCGCCCATCCGTGTCTAAACTCCGTAAATGGAATCTGCACATTCATCCCAAAGAATCCCGTCACAATATCCGGAATCGTCATTAAAATCGAGATGCCCGTTAAGAATTTCATCGTGTCGTTCAAGTTATTATTCAATACATTGTTATACGTGTTTGCGATTTGATGCAAGATTTGAAGATGTAACTCTGTCATCGCTACTAATTGATTCGCTTCGATGATGTTATCTTCCAACTGCTCTCTTTCAGAATCGTCGAGTTCCTTGAAGGCTTGTTGCGTCTTCAGTTGCTCTAATACTACCGCATTTTGCTTCGTCGCAGAAACTAAATACATCCCTTCAATCTCCAAGTCAGATAAACGGAACAAATTATCCTTTGTGGTTTTCTTTCGGAGCAATTTACTAATATTTTGTTGTTCTTTATTTAACTTTTCGATAACTGGGAAATAGTTTTCCGAAATCGCAAATAAGCTATGCAATAAGAAATTAAATACGCTCCAATGCATATTCTCTTCCAGCTCTTCACGAATTTGATCAATAATATATTCATTTTGCGCATTGGAAATCGTGACGATCTGATTTTGTCGTACGATAAACGTCAACGGAATCGTATCGTAATGATTTTCTTCGCGCGATAAGTTGAGGACATTATAAATGACCACCAAAGTCTTCGTTCGGCGATTATACTCCATATGCGCGCGTTCGTTTTTATCCAGCGCGTATTCAATCATCTCATCATCAATTTCATACGTATCGTAAATGGATGAATATTCACTGATTAAATCTGAATTAATGTTAATCCAAGTATTGTTTTCGCCAAAATGCATGACTGCCATTTAAATCCCTCCTTCAACTAGAATGCTGTATTAGTATACCATAAATACCGCTAAACC
>CAJZJI010000019.1 GCA_916049935.1 uncultured Streptococcus sp.
GAAGATTTAAATCAAACAGAAGAACAACCATGGGAAAGAAAATTTGGAGAAGATGAGAATTTAAAGAATCGTCAATTCTCTCGTAGTGCTAGAAACTCAGGTGGGAAAGCAGTAGCACCATTATCAAATGTGTTATTATTTGTGTTCCTTATTGTAATTGTTGCACCAGTTTTATTTATGATGTGGTTCTCAATTAGCAATAATAGTAATCAAGTAAAACCAAGAACAGCTGATGATGTAATGTTAACGAAGACTGTTGAAACTACAACAGCAACTCCAGAAACAACAGCAGCTACAACAAAACAAGAAGCTACTACTACAGCTAACGAAGCTACAACAACAGCTCCTCGTCAAGCTCAAACAACTCAACAAACACCAACAACTCAAGCGCAACAAAATGGTAACTATGGAACATATACAGTTAAAGCTGGAGATACTTTATACCGTATCGCAGTAAACCATGGTATGGACGTTGCGACATTAAAACAAATTAATGGTCTTACAGGAGATAACATTGCTCCAGGAACAACATTAAAAGTTGCACAATAATACAGAACTATATTAGCGGAAGTCTGAGACGCAAGACGTTTCAGGCTTTCTTTTTGAGAAGGAGAGAGAATATGCAAGTTGCTATTGATGGACCAGCTTCGTCTGGGAAAAGTACAATTTCAAAATTGATTGCCAAAGAAACTGGTTTTCTTTATCTAGATACTGGTGCGATGTATCGTGCTACAACATTGGCATTTTTAAGAAATAATATTTCAGTAGATGATGCGTCAGCAATCGATGAATTGCTCGAAAACTTAGTCATTAGTTTTAAAAATACTGAAGATGGCCAACTCGTTTTCTTAAACGGGGAAGATGTGACTCGTGAGATTCGTGATCTTGAAGTGACACGAAATGTATCGGAAGTTTCAGCGATTAAAGCAGTTCGTGTAAAACTTGTACAAATGCAACGTGAGATTGCAGAGAACCATTCCATCATTATGGATGGTCGCGATATTGGTACAGTAGTGCTTCCAAATGCTGAGTTGAAGATTTTCTTAGTAGCATCTGTAAAAGAACGTGCGCTTCGTCGATTCAGAGAAAACCAAGAAAAGGGCATTGAATTATCTCTTGAAAAATTGGAAGAAGAGATTGCTCACCGTGACTTCTTAGATAGTACTCGTAAAGAGTCTCCTTTGAAAAAAGCGGATGATGCAATTGAAATCGATACGACAAGCCTATCAATTCAAGAAGTCGTTTCTAAAATTACGAATCTTATCCAAGAAAAGTTAACGAATTAACCAGATTTTACACAAAAACACTAGAATTCGTTTTCATTTAGTGGTATGATTGTAAATGGATAAAAAGTTTGATTTTACACAAAAAGTAAACTTTGCGTTCGTATGAATTGTCGCGCTAGGAGGAAGTCACATGTCAGAATTACAAACAATGCAAGATGCGCTAGATATCGTTAAAGATATTCAAATCGGAGATTTAGTACAAGGTGAAGTATTAACTCTACAAGATAAACAAGCCATCGTCGGAATTATCGGTGGAGGTGTTGAAGGGGTTATTCCTTTCAATGAATTATCAACATCACCAGTGGAACGTGTAGAAGACGTTTTATCAGTAGGAGATGTTGTTGATTTAGTAGTCATCAAACAAATCAAAGATAAAGAAAATGGAAGTTTCTTACTTTCTAAAAAACGTGTAGATGCACGTAAAGTTTGGGAAGAAATTCAAGCTAAATTTGATAATAAAGAAATTATCGAAGCTCCAGTTGTGGATGCTGTTAAAGGTGGTTTAGTAGTAGATGCAGGAGTTCGTGCTTTCGTACCAGCTTCTATGGTATCAGACCACTATGTTGATAACTTAGCTCAATTCAAAGGCCAAACATTAGCTTTTGAAATCGTTGAAATCGAACCAAGCGAAAATCGTTTAATCTTATCACGTAAAAACTTAGTTGCAGCTGAAAAAGCAGCTAAGCGTGCAGCTGTATTTGAAGCAATTCAAGAAGGTTCTGTAGTGACTGGTAAAGTTGCTCGATTAACAAACTTCGGTGCGTTCATCGACTTAGGTGGTGTGGATGGATTAGTTCACATTTCACAAATTTCTCATGAGCACGTTGCAAAAGCAAGCGACAAATTAAAAGTTGGCGAAGAAGTTCAAGCAAAAGTTATTTCAGTAGATCCAGAAAACGGACGTGTATCATTATCAATCAAAGATACATTAGCAGGACCATGGGACAACATTGAAGAACGTGCAGCAGTTGGTTCTGTATTAGATGGTTTAGTAAAACGTCTAACTACATTCGGAGCATTTGTTGAATTATTCCCTGGAGTAGAAGGATTAGTTCATATCTCACAAATCGCTCACCAACATATTGCAACACCGCATGAAGTTCTCAAAGAAGGTCAAGAAGTTCAAGTGAAAGTTCTTGAAGTTCATCCAGAACAACAACGTATTTCTTTAAGTATTAAAGCTTTACAAGAAGCTCCAAAACCTGAAAAAGAAGAAGTTGAAGAAGTGGTTGAAGAAACTTACGAATTACCTGAAGAAGATGTTTCATTCTCTTTAGCAGATCGTTTAGGTGATCAACTTTCTGAACTTAAAGTTGAAGAATAACATTCAAATAAAAGTTAAGTGGAAATAGTCTGGACTGGTTCCAGACTATTTTTATGATAGAATTAGAGAAAAAGGAGGAATAGTATGTCAACACCAGTTATTGCCGTTGTAGGAAGACCAAATGTCGGAAAATCTACAATTTTTAACCGTATTGTCGGAGAACGTATCTCTATCGTAGAAGATATCGCCGGAGTCACTCGTGACCGTATCTATTCTGAAGGTGAGTGGTTAGGTCACTCATTTAATATTATTGATACAGGTGGAATTGATATTACGGATGAACCGTTTATGTCAAACATCCGTATGCAAGCAGAGATTGCGATGGAAGAAGCAGATGTGATTATCTTCCTTACAAGTGTGAAAGAGGGCGTGACAACGACTGACGAACACATTGCAAAATTACTCTATCGTACAAATAAACCAGTTTTACTAGCTGTTAATAAAGTCGATAATCCTGAATTGCGTTCTGAGATTTTTGATTTCTATGCATTAGGATTCGGTGAACCCTTCCCAATTTCAGGAAGTCACGGGCTAGGTCTTGGAGACTTATTAGACGCAGCTGTTAAAGCTTTCCCTGAAGATAAAGGAGACGAAGAGGATAAAGATGTCATTAAGTTTAGTTTCATCGGACGTCCAAACGTAGGGAAATCAAGCTTAGTGAATGCGATGCTTGGTGAAGAACGTGTAATTGTATCGAATGTTGCAGGTACGACTCGTGATGCCATCGATACGACATTCGAGGATGAAGAAGGTACTGTCTTTAAGATGATTGATACTGCCGGTATTCGTAAGAAAGGTCGTGTCTTCGAATCAACTGAAAAATATAGTGTCTTACGTGCCTTAAGAGCGATTGAACGAAGCGACATTGTTTGTGTGGTCTTGAATGCCGAAGAGGGAATTCAAGAACAAGATAAGAAGATTGCCGGATACGCTCATGAAGCTGGTAAGGGTGTCGTTATTTTAGTGAATAAATGGGATACGCTTGAAAAAGATAATTCAACGTATAAAGAGTTTGAGGATAAGATTCGTCAAGAATTCCTATACTTATCATATGCTCCGATTATTTTTGTATCTGCAAAGACAAAACAACGTCTTTCAAAAATCCCACCAATTCTAAAAGAGATTCATGAAGTTCGTTCACGTCGTATTTCATCATCAGTCTTAAACGATGTATTGATGGATGCGATCGCGATGAACCCAACTCCAACGGATAAAGGGAACCGCTTGAAGATTTACTATATGACGCAAGTGGCGATTCAACCACCAACATTTGTCACATTTGTAAATGACGTTGAATTGATGCATTTCTCATATGAACGATTCTTAGAAAACCGTATTCGCTCAGCTTTTGGATTCGAGGGAACACCAATTCATATGATTACGCGTCAAAGAAAGTAAAAAAATTCATAGCAAGCTTATAAAACAGGATATAAAACGTTGAAACTATTGAGGTTGAATGGTATAATCTAGAGGAAATCAAAACTAATTTTCGATTTCCAGATAAGTTGGACCACTCAACGAACTCTGATAGAAATTCTTATTTGACGGAGGTGAAACTAA
This sequence comes from uncultured Streptococcus sp., assembly GCA_916049935.1. GTDB lineage: Bacteria > Bacillota > Bacilli > Lactobacillales > Aerococcaceae > Granulicatella. The sequence continues at coordinate 4,171 of CAJZJI010000019.1, forward strand.
AATGGCTAACAAAGCAGAATTAGTAGATCGCGTTGCTAAAAAAACGCAATTAACAAAGAAAGATGTTTCAGCAACAGTTGAAGCGTTATTCGAAACAATTCAAGAAGCTTTAAAAGCAGGCGAAAAAGTTCAAGTTATCGGATTTGGTACATTCGAAGTACGCGAACGCGCTGCTCGTAAAGGACGTAACCCTCAAACAGGTAAAGAAATCAAAATCAAAGCTTCTAAAGTTCCAGCATTCAAAGCTGGTAAAGCTCTTAAAGATGCAGTTAAAAAATAATTCCAATGAATTATTTTTCATAGCATGAAGTTTTAATTGGTGTTATATTAGAGTTAACTCTATATAACACCTTCTTTTTTTGGTGTAAAACTTTAATAGATACATATACTACTCGCAGTTCATCTGCAAAAGGAGACATTATGACACAAGTAATCGAAGCGATTGAACAAGCCTTACAAGAACAAGATATTGATAAAGTCTATGAACACTACCATCGTTTTTTTGACAATTTTGATCCAGAAAAAGACCTTCAAGAGATGGCAGATTTAGCGACTTATTCTGTATCGATTGGATTCTACGAAGAAGCAAAACGTGCTCTGTTACGACTCACTGAAGTGGAACCAGATGAAGCGATTTGGACAATTTTATTAGCCGAGATTTTAGTGGCTGAAGGAGAAACAGACCAAGCGTTATCGATTCTGTACGATATTCCTGAAACAGACACAGACTACCCAAGTGTGTTGGTGGTTCAATCGGAAGCATACCGAGAAGAAGGAGATTTCGACTTAGCAGAGAAGAAACTCTTAAAAGCAAAAGACTTGGAACCAGATGAAGCGATTATTGATTTTTACCTTGGAACATTATTATTTGAAGCGGGAAGTTTCGAACGCAGTGCATTTTTCTTGGAGCGTTTCTTAAAACAAAATCCAGCAGAAACTGGGGAAGAAGAACGTGCACAAGAACTGTACGTTGAAGCCACTTTAAGAATGGGCGATAAAGAGCCATTAGAGCAATTTATTGGCGAACAAAGTATCGACGGCCTCTCAAGTGATTTATTGTTCCAGATGGCCTCATATGAGTCCATTGAGGGCAACTACGAGAAAGCTCTCGAGTATTACACGGAACTTCTAGAACGTGAACCTGAAAATAGTGAAGTGACACTAAACGTCATTCAATGTCTCTTAATCTTAAAACGTGACGAAGAAGCAAAAGCCTATGCGCAGAAATGGATTGCTTTTGATGAATTAAACGATGAAGCCCACCGCATTCTTGGACAAATTGAAATTGCAACAGGAAATGCAAAGGAGGGCTTACAGGAATTAAAAGAAGCGGTCAACCTCAATAATGAATCACTCCTTAATGTGACAAGTTATGTTGAGGCTTTAAACGATGAAGAAGAATATGAGGAAAGTATTGCATTCCTTGAAAGCTTAGAAACCAAAGAAGATGCAGTGATTCTTTACTTGTTTGCGAAAACGTATGAAGCAATGGAAGAGTACAACGAGGCCTTTACGAACTATCAAAAAGCCTATGAAGCCGGTGAAAGTTCTGTTGAATTCTTAGAAGATTATATCCGGTTTATGATTGAAGAAGGACGTAAAGATTTAGCAGCACCAGCCTTACAAGAAGCATTAAAGGTAGATCCATTTAATCCTGAATTTATCCGTTATACATTTATTTTTGAAGAGTAGGAGGGATACTTTGTTTAACCCAAGTTTAGAAACGAAGAAGAAATTTATTTCGTGGTTCATTTCAAATCATTCTTTGAAAAGAAGAGAGTCATTGTGGATTCTGAACTACTTGTTAAACCATGAGTTATTGTTGAAACAAATTCATTTTGTAGAGCATGTGGAAGCTACTCCAAAAGGAATGTTATTTTCAACGATTAAACCTGCTCAAGAATCTTTCCTATTTTATAAGGAAGGAACCAAATTCGATAATCCAGAAGTAGCCTTTCATGATATGCGCCTTCATTGGAAAGAAGATTGCTATGTGGAATTAGATTTTCCAAACGCTTATAAGAGCATGGTGAGTTTTGCCGTATTAGAGAAAAATCCTTACTATATCTCTGAAGTAGAAGAGATGGAAGTAGTCGAGGAGGAATTAGATAGTATTCAAAAAGAAGTGTTGATTTCGCAATTAAAATCAGAAATCAATGAGGCTTTAGAATCAATGGACTCTCAGCGTTTTATGGAACTAACAAATCGATTAAAGGAGTTAGAAGATGAGTGATTTAAAACGAAAAGTTGATATACAATCGGTACCGCTCTTCGTTAGTGCACTCCCTGTTCTTCAAACGTTAAAAGAAGCTGGACACGAAGCCGTTTTTGTGGGTGGTTCAGTCCGTGATTTGGTTCTTGGAAAAGAGATTTCTGATGTGGATATTGCAACGAGTGCAACCCCTGAAGAAGTGAAGAGTCTCTTTTCTCATACAGTAGATGTGGGAATCGAACATGGGACCGTTCTTGTACTCCATCATCATGATAGCTATGAGGTAACGACATTTCGTACGGAAGGGACGTACCAGGACTTTAGACATCCGGATTCCGTAACCTTTGTCAGAAGTCTGGAAGAGGACTTGATGCGTCGTGATTTTACGATTAATGCACTTGCTGTAAACGACAAAGAAGAAATTGTCGATTATTTTGGTGGGATTGAAGACTTAGAGAGAGAAATCATTCGCTGTGTTGGAAATCCGATGGAGCGTTTTAATGAAGATGCCTTACGGATGATGCGTGCAGTTCGTTTTGCGGGACAATTAGGCTTTTCGATAGAATCTGATACGTTTAATGCAATTCGTACGTTAAAAGCGAATCTCGAGCGAGTAGCGGTTGAGCGTATGAAAGTAGAATTTGAGAAGATGATACTGAGTCCACATCGCGATCTTGCCTTTAAAGCATTTGTAGAGAGTGAGTTATACCATTCTTGTCCAGATTTTAAAGAGGCCAAAGAGACACTCTTAAAATTAGGAGAATTCCCGTTAGAAAAAATGACGATTACTCAGGCTTGGATCTTATTTGCTTACTATGAACGATTAAGTATTCCACAGTTAAGAAAAGTACTGAAAAATTGGAAATCATCGAATGACCAAATCTCTACTATATTAACAGGCTATCAAACATTGCTTGCTCGTCTTGAAAAAGAGTGGGATGCATTCCTTGCCTATGAATGTCCAGAAGTTTTAGCGATTGAAGTAGAGCAGTTGTTACCAGGAATTGGCCATAGCGAACAATTAGTAGAGTTAGAAGAAGTGTATCGACAATTACCGATTCGTTCGATGAAAGACATTCAAATTGATGGATTTGGAGTAAAAGAAGCACTTGGCTTAGAGAAGATGGGGCCTATTATTGGTGAAGTCTTACAAGCTCTTCAAACAGAGATTTTATCTGGTAGATTACCTAATGAAAATACTGAGATCGTTTCATGGATTAGAAATAATTTCAATGAAAGTAAATAGACTTTCATTGAAATGAAAAACAATTTATTGAAAGCCATTTAATTTAATATAATTCTTGAATGAAAGGCGTTTCAATGGTATTATCATTGTGTAAGCAATAATTTATTTTAAGGAGTGACCCTATATGAAAAAGGTTATGTCAGGTTTACGATTCGTATTTAGAAATGGAGAAACATGGACGATTAATCGTCGTTTGATTGGTGACTTATGGATTAAAAAAGTTACAACATCATTTGGACGTATTAACGGTGGAGAATTCCAAGAAATTCACCCATGTGAATCATTACGTATCGAAATCTTCCCTGAAGCAGACCACGTTATGTCAGAAGACATCAACTTAGGTGGTTTAGAATTAGGAATGTTCGAACGCGTTAAAAAATATAGCGATATCGAATTAATGGATATTTTATATGTTGATGGAAATCATCCAAAATCAGATGTAATTGTTGACAAAGATCGTGTTTATTTCCCATACAGCCCAGTAGATGAAGATGGAAATGACAACAAATACCAAAGTTCAGCAATTGGTTCACACGGTAACTTATTCATCGTGATTGACCCAGAAAAATCTGTGGAAGATATCTATCCAGAAATTTAATTGCCAATTGAACCTAGGACATTTGTCCTAGGTTTTTTATTTAGGATAAATTATTTATTTTATTATATAGAAGTCTAGTTCTTTTCATGATTTCAAGTTATAATAAATGTATCACAAGTAAAAGGAGAAAGAGTATGAAAGTTTGTTTTATCGCAGCTGAAGCAGCTCCCTTTGTTAAAGTAGGAGGGTTAGGAGACGTTATTGGT
>CAJZJI010000020.1 GCA_916049935.1 uncultured Streptococcus sp.
ATTATCTTTCGTCTTCAGTGTATTCCATTAATGTGAAGATGTCGTATTCGCTAATTTTTTCGCGACCTTTTAAGTCTGTTAACTCTACTAAGAACGCTAAACCAACTACTTCACCGCCAAGTTTTTCAACTAATTTTGCAGCGGCAGCCATTGTTCCACCTGTTGCTAATAAGTCATCACAGATAAGAACTTTTTGGCCAGGTTTTACAGCATCTTTGTGTAAATGTAACTCTGCTGAACCATATTCTAAATCATATTCAACAGCGACTGTTTCACGAGGTAATTTCCCTTTTTTACGAGCTGGTGCAAAACCAATTCCTAATTCGTACGCTACTGGACATCCAACGATAAATCCACGTGCTTCTGGTCCAACAATCATTTCAGCACCGATTTTACGTGCATAGTCAACGATTTGTTGTGTTGCGTATTGGTAAGCTTTTCCGTTTGCCATTAATGGTGAGATATCACGGAAAATAATACCCTCTTTAGGATAGTTTGGAACACTAGCAATATATTCTTTCAAGTTCATTGAGAACTCCTCCTTTTATTTACCTTGTTGTGAGTCCATCCAACTTTTTAGTTCTTGGAACTGGCTATAGTTGAATTTCTTTTCAAGCAACATTTGTTCATTTAACTTTTTCAATAATGTTGACTCTTCTAAGTCATTTGTTTTTGGACTTTCGTTAATCATCAAATGTCCATCTACTATTTTAACAAATTCCAACTCAAAAAACACTTTTAATATCACTCGGAATTGTTCGACTGGAATTTTTAGGAATCCAGCCACCGAAACTAATTTTTCATTATAAGGAATTTGTCCATGTGATTGGATATATTTATACACACTACCAAATTTAGGCTTGTCCGGAACACCAGTTGTCACAACTGAATTCTTCGTATACGCGATGACGTATAGTGGCTGTGTCCATTCCATTTTAAAGAAAGATTCCACTTCTCCCACTTTCTCTGGTAAATCGAATAACACAATTGCTTTAGCGGTCGGTTTCTCTTTTGCAGCTACAAAGGAGGCAAAATCCATCACGCTTGAAGTACTTGGAATTCTTGTTTCTAGTTCCTTCAAGTGCACTTCGTTTGTTGCTAGATAAAGTGCATTTTCAACAGCTAGATGATCTTTTGTAATCTTAGAAGTGCGCCAATCGATAACTACTCTACCTTTAACAGCAATATCTTTTACTAATAATTGAGGAAGACGAATGTTTTGCCATTCATTAATCTCTAACGTACCAGCAATACTAATCTTGGTATCTGGTCGAAGAGATGCTGCCCATTCCCCTTTACTAAAGGCCATCGCTTGCAGCGTGTTTGAAGAATTGGACTCTTTCAAATTAAGTTTCAAGTGCTGTTTATCCGCACCAAGTAATTGAGTTGAAGCCACTTGAATGCCTTCTAGAGAAACAACCGGTTCTGGATTATCCGTACCAAATGGTTTCAAGCTAGCTAATGATTCAATCCATTCGACCGTAATATCTTTTAACGGAAGAACTTCATCAATCGTTAATGTCGCCTTCGCATCTAACAAGTCTTGATGGTCTTTCGCATATTGTTCTAGTCCCTCGATAATCGTTGGAAGCAGTATCGTTTCAACTGTTAATCCAGCAGCCATATGATGTCCACCGAATTTTAGAAGATGATCTTTCACACTAGTTAACGCATCATAGAGATTAAATTCTCCAAATGAACGACCGCTACCTTTTGCTGTTAAGCCATCTTCACTTATTCCTAAAACGATGGTTGGTTTTCCTGTCTGTTCAACGATTCGACTCGCTACAATTCCAAGTACACCTTCATGCCAACCTAGTTGCGCCAATACAAGGATTGGTTGATTCATCTGTTCTTGAATAATCGGAGTGGCTTCTTCGACGATTTGATTTACGATTGATTGACGTCTTTCGTTTTCTGATTGCATGAAATCAACAATACTTTGTGCTTCTTCATCGTCAAATGTCGTCAACAATTGAACGCCTGGTGTAGCATCTCCAAGTCTCCCTAGCGCATTTAAACGCGGTCCGATTTGGAAACCAATCGTCTTCTCATCTAATTTATCCACTTTAATGGACAACTTCTCAATGAGTGTCACAAGCCCAATACGCTGTGTTTGTTTCATTTGAGCGATTCCTAGTTTAGCAATCGTTCTATTTTCATCAGTAAGACTCACTAAGTCCGCAATCGTTCCAATAGCAGCTAATTCTACCATTTCCTCTGGAAACTCTCCTAGAAGCGCATGAGCAAGCTTAAATGCTACTCCAGCACCAGATAAGTCTCCACATGGGTAGTTTGCCTCTGGATGACGAGGATGGACAACCGCGTATGCTTCTGGAATTTCACTTGGAATTTCATGGTGGTCCGTTAAGATGACATCACAGCCATTCTCCATCGCATAGCGAATTGGTTCATGCGCTGCAATTCCACAGTCTACTGTAATAATAAGCGTATGGCCTTCTTCTATCACACGTTGGAATGCTGGAATATTAGGACCATAGCCATCAGTAAAGCGATTCGGTAAATAGTACGATACTTGAGCTCCTAGCATTTCAAGAGTTTCGTAGAGAATCGTTGTACTTGTAATTCCGTCTGCATCATAGTCACCGTAAATATGAATTAATTCACCATTTTCAATAGCTTCTTGAATTCGCCCTACCGCTTTATCCATATCATGTAATAGGAATGGGTCGTGGATTAGATGTGGTGTTGGCGAAAGAAATTCATGCAACTCTTCTGCTGTTTGAATCCCGCGTTCCACACATAAGCGGACGAGATTTTCAGATACGCCACTTTCACTTGCAAGAGACGTTACAAGTCCTTCATCCACATTCTCTTTTAACTTCCATGCATAATTTGCAAAACTCATCGTACACCTCCTCTACTTTTTATTGAAAATACTTCCTAATAGTCTATCTCCTATTTTCGGGAATAACACATTTAATTTACTTGCAAAGTTCATTGTTTTTGGCAAATTCACTTCACGTTTTTCTCTTTCAATTCCTTTAACAACTTCTCCTGCTACCTTGGCTGGATCTAATACTACAGCGCCTAATTGCTCTAAGTATTTTCCAGTTGGCTCGGCTTTATCAAAGAAGTCTGTCGCAATCGGACCAGGATTCACAGTCATCACATGGACGCCATAGGGTTTTAATTCCAAACGAAGTGCATTCGAATACCCTAACACTCCAAATTTAGTTGCTGAATACACGGATGATTTTACCGTTGCCGATTTACCAGCTTGAGAAGCGATATTCACAAACACTCCGCTTTTAGCTTCAATAAACCTAGGCACAAAATGCTGAGTGATTTTAATCAATGTATTCAAGTTTAACTGAAGCATTTGATTAATCTCAGATTCACTTAAATTTTTAGCTAATTTAAGGTAACCAAGGCCAGCATTGTTGATGACCATCGTAATTTTGTATGCTTCATCAAGAGTTGCTAATAATTCTTGAACAGACGCTTCATCGGTTAAATCACACGAATAAATATCGACTGGTTTAGACATGTTCAATTTGCACTCTGCAGCTACTTCTTCTAGTTTAGCAGTATTTCGAGCCACAAGAATGAGTTGCACATCTCTTTTAGCTAATTCCAATGCGATTTGTGCGCCAAGCCCACCGCTAGCTCCGGTCACAAGAGCCACTTGTTTTGTAAACCATTTAGCGTCCTTCATGATGTTTAATCCTTTCAACAGTCACAATGTCGAAGTCTTTGACAACTTGAACATTTTCAAAAATCTTTTTGGCCTCGTCTTCCAACTCTTGGGATTGTTTCCCAAGATAGCGAGCGCTGATATGCGTTAATAAAAGTCGCTTCACTTCGGCATTTTTAGCCACTTCAGCCGCTTGAAGACTTGTTGAATGGAAATGACGATTGGCTTGTTGCCCTTTATCTCCTTCGTATGTCGCCTCGTGAACGAGAACGTCCGAACGATAGGCTAAGATTTCACTAGCTTCACATTTACGAGTATCCCCGCAAATGGTCACAACTCGTCCTTTAATATCTGGAGAAATATAATCTTGTCCATTCACGACAGTTCCATCTTCAAGAGTAATGGTTTCCCCTTTTTTCAACTTACCAAAGAGTGGCCCAAAAGGAATTCCTAACTCTTTTAGACGGTCCGCTTGCAGTTCACCTGGTTGATCCTTTTCTGTCACACGGAATCCATATGAAGGAACCCCATGTTCGAGTCGCTTCATTTCTACTTTAAAATGTTTATCTTCGAAAAGAAGACCTTCTTTTTCAAATTCAACTACTTTTAAAGGATATCCTAATTTAGAACAAGAAGCTTGAATCGTCGTGTCGATAAAGTTCTTAATCCCTTTAGGACCATAGAGGGTTAAATCATCTTCTCCTCCTTGGAAAGAGCGACTAGTGAGTAGTCCAGGTAACCCAAAGATATGATCTCCGTGCATATGTGTAATGAAAATCTTCTTGATTTTCCCTGGACGAATATTTGTATTTAAAATTTGTTGCTGTGTAGCTTCTCCGCAATCGAATAACCACACTTCATTAATCTCATCGAGAAGCTTTAATGCAATTGAAGTGACGTTTCTCATTTTAGAAGGTACGCCAGCACCTGTTCCTAGAAATTGCAATTCCATTTTAATTTCCTCTCAATGTTTCATATATTTTTTTCGCAAAGAAGAGTGCTTCTTCATGAGCCCCTACTTCTGTTACATATGATTTATGTGAATAGAACCAATCTTGATCTTTTGAATATTCATTCCAGTCAAGAACATGAACATTCGAATACTTCTCGCTAACTGCTTCGTAAACGTTATTCACATCATCTCTCCATGTTTTAGACGTTGTAGTCGTCACGAGGAAGATTTGTTTTTCCATACCGATTCGTTTCAATTCACGTTCCAATTGTCCTTTTGTAAAGGCACTATTGGCACCAAACATTAATACAACAATGTCATTTAATTGATTCTTCGATTTCAATTCGTTAATCGTCGAAGATAAATCCGTTACTTGTGCAATTGGTGTTGCATGCATCACAGCGTTTGGATAAATCGTTGCTAGTTCATTCGCAATTGCAAGAAGCGATTGATCCCCGATAAAGGTAATCGAACTATTACTACTAAAGACTGTTTCTTCACGTGTTAATCCAACCACATTATTAATGGTCTTCAATAATTTTTTATCCGTTTGTTGTGTGTTATCCACAATTGTTTGGTTCGTATGAATTAATTCTGTAAGAGTTGCCTCTTGTTCAGATAATTTACTTGTAGACTGTACAAGTCCCACCGCTAAAATGATGAGTGGTACTGCACAGATTCCAAATAAAATTTGTTTTCCATAAACTGTTTTTTCATTCAATAGCCCCATCAATTTACGGACTATTTGAAGATAACGTCTCTTCTCGAATACTTGATACCAAACTTCACCAAAGAAAAGAATGAGTACCAATTGGATGATGCCGTGAATTAAATTACTTGAACCAGCAATCCCCATTTTTGCTTGGTATAACACAATAATTGGTAAGAACCATAAATAATAAGATAAACTTCTACGACCAATCACTGTTAATGGTTTGAAACGGAATAAAATTCCTGTTCCTACTTTAGGATGCAAGCTCATCAAAATAACAGCAGCCACTGTTAAGTCAAAAAGCAACATTCCCCCACGATACGTAATATCTTCGTTACGTCCGAGTGTAAATAACAAGATGAACATTAATGCGATCGGGATTAATCTTAAATATTGCTCATATGGCACTCTAGATTTATGTTCCTTTTGGAAACGATCTAAAGGATATAGCAATGCCGTACATGAACCGATCAGCATTGAGAACAATCGAGTCCCTGTGCTCATTGTGATGTACGTTAATGAGTCTGCTCCTTTATAACTAAAGAGCATTAGTCCAAACGAAGCCGTAGCTAACACCACGATAGCCACAAATAATGAATTATGCTTCTTAAGGAATAAACTTAAGAAGGCAAACACAATCGGCCACAATAAGTAAAACTGAAAGGCCAATGAAATATACCATAAGTGTTCAAATGGATTTTCCGTTAATAAGTTTGGAATAAACGTTTGTGCCTGGAAAATCTGCCACCAGTTATTTAAAAAGACTAAACTAGAAGTAAATGATCCTCTTAAGTTCACCAACATTTCATTTTGAAACAGCGTTATATAAATGAACACTAGAACGAGCATTGCAATTAAAGGAAGTGCAATACGTGCTAGTCGTTTTAATAAAAACTGCTTCAAAGGAATCTTTCCATCGTTCATCAAACTTGTCATTAAGCGGTTTGTCATAAAGTAACCCGCTAAAATGAGGAAGATGTCCAATCCAAGAAATCCACCAGGCAAGCGATAAGAATACAAGTGATAAATAATGATACTAAGGATTCCTATCGCTCTTAGGCCGTCAAATGAAGATACGTAAAAACGTTTTTCCATCTCACTTCTATCAATCATATTCAAAACTCCTTAATCTACGAACTCGAATGAGAAGTTTAGAATACGTACTAAATCGCCATTTTCAGCGCCTTTTTCACGTAAAGTGCTATCTACACCCATTCCACGTAATTGACGTGAGAATCGCATAACAGACTCATCATGTTCCATATTTGTCATCTTGAATAGTTTTTCAATCTTGTCACCATACAGTACCCAAGTTCCATCTGGATCTCTTGTCACTTTGAATGGTGCTTCCTCTTCTTCTAATCCATAAACGATATGTGTTTCCACTACTTCTTCGTTTAATGGGAAGAATTCTGTTTCTTCTAACACTTCAGCAGTTCTAGCCAGCAATGCTTGAAGCCCTTCACGACGATAGGCTGAAATCGGGAAAATCTCTGGCATTTCTTCGCCTTCAGCAAGACTCTCTGCTAAATCTTTCTTGAACTTCTCTAAGTTTTCTTCTGCTTGAGGTTGGTCCATTTTGTTTGCCACAATCAGCATCGGACGTTCCAATAGGCGTAAGTGATAACTTCCGAGTTCTTCTTGAATAATCTTGTAATCTTCAAAAGGATCACGGCCTTCCATTGCGGCCATATCAATCACATGAAGTAATACTTTTGTACGTTCAATGTGTTTTAAGAAATGAATACCAAGCCCTACACCTGTATGGGCTCCTTCAATTAATCCTGGTAAGTCTGCAACAACGAATTGCTCGCCATTTGGAGACTGCGCCATTCCTAATTGAGGATTTAACGTTGTAAAGTGATAGTCTGCAATTTTTGGTTTTGCACTTGAAATCACAGATAGTAAAGTCGATTTCCCTACTGACGGGAATCCAACTAAACCAACGTCAGCTAAAACTTTTAATTCTAAATCGAGTTCAAACTCTTCCCCTGGCTCACCGTTCTCAGCAATGTCTGGTGCAGGGTTTTTATGCGTTGCAAAACGGATATTTCCTCGACCACCACGGCCTCCTTTAGCAACCACTACTTCTTGCCCATCTTCTACTAAGTCAGCAATCAGTGCTTTTGTTTCAGCATTTCTAACGATTGTTCCTGGTGGAACTTTAACGATTAAGTCTTCTGCTCCACGGCCATACATACTCTTGCTCATACCGTTTTCACCAGGTTTTGCTTTGAAATGACGTTTATGACGGAAATCTAATAAGGTTCTAAGTCCTGAATCGACTTTAAAAATGACACTTCCGCCTTTACCGCCGTCTCCACCAGCCGGGCCTCCGTCTGGTACGTATTTTTCACGACGAAACGCAACCATTCCGTCTCCACCTTTTCCGGCTTTGACTTGAATCGTGGCACGATCATAAAATACTGCCATTTCATTCACTCTCCTTTCTGTGTGAGGGGTCTTATTTAACGATTAATGATGTGAAATCTGCTAAATCTAAAATGATTTCAGATAGTAATCCTAAGAATCTTAGACGGTTACGACGAGTCGCTTCATCGTCCACCATTACCATATTTTCATTGAAGAAATCATTGATTTTTGGTGCCATTGCTTCTAAATGACTGTACAATTCTTCAGGCGTTAATGAACCTACTTTTGCATTCAATTCTTGAATAGCTTTTACGAAAGTACGTTCACTTGCTGTTTCAAGACGATCTTCTAAAATTTCGCCACTCGCATCATCTTGAGCTTTCGCACTAATATTGATAACACGGTTTAATGCCTCTGTAATTCCTTTAAATTCTTCTGATTCAGAAACAGCTGAAAGAACTTTTGCAGCTTTCAATTGTTCAGGAATTGATGAAGTATGACTGTTTACAACCGCATCGATAATATCATGACGTTTTGTAATCGTAGCAATACGTTGTGCCACACGTTCACGAATAAAGCTTAAGATAAACTCTTCAATTTCATCTTCTTTACCTGTTAGGAACTCAGCGTAATCAAGACCTAACAATAGTTTTGTAAATTCTTCAATTTCGATGTTCCAATCAAAGGCCGCAAGAATTTGTACAAGTCCCATAACTTGACGACGAAG
>CAJZJI010000021.1 GCA_916049935.1 uncultured Streptococcus sp.
TATAACTTTCAATGGATTGGAAGTTGTCAAAAATTTTCTCCAATCCTTTTGTCGCCCAAAGTTTCGCATCCGGATAGGCTTGACTCCACTCTTCCATATATACATAATGCAATTTATTTGGAGCAACTATATGCTTCACATGCCCCAGCTCATCAATTTCACTTCGCAACTGCGGTGTTAGATGAATAGGAGAATGAATCCATAAGTCATTATTTTCCAATCGCACCACTGTCATTCGAGTGCTAAATGGTACTTGAGTAATTTTAAAATTCATCTCAACAATTTCACCATCAACAATCCAGATATCCTCATCGATAGCCTTCAGCGTATACAATGGCTCGTATAATTTCACTGAACATTTCATATAAATTCACCAATTTTTATAGACTAATACACTTCATAATTTGTAATCAGCGGGGTGTTTTTCTTTAGTAGTTTTTGGAGACGTTTATGGTATTGCGCAGGGAAGACCATATTTTTGGCACGCAACGCTCTTTCACGCAACACTTTTGCCACGTGATCCGCGAAGCTAAGACAGTTTCTCGTCCAACCATTATAGGTCATGAATTTCGAACGATTGAATTTATAGAACACAGTGTCCATCTGTTGCGCCATAAAGTACACATACATCTCTTCAAAGCGGTCAAAGGTCGGATTATAGTACACCGCCTCGCTCGTTGGTTGCCACTGTGTTGTCGGCTCTAAAATCTTATTCAAGTACGCATGAATGGCATCCATCTGCTCATCCGTCACATCAATCGTATAAATATGCAACGCTTTTTGGTAGTGGTTTTTACAAAAGAGCATATACTCTTCGCGCGGCGCTTTAATCAGAACGCCTTCAGCAATCCAGCCGCCGAGCTTCAAGTCGCGCTCATCGTAGTTCCCATAAGAATAGACGTAGCCATCGATACATAAATCGACATGCCCAAGAGGTCCATTCCCACGCTCAGCCACATGCACAAAAATCTCGAAACGACTCTTCGCAAGCGGCGGATATGGAATCGGATAAGGGACAAACGGGTCCGGCATATTTACTTTCGGAAATGAGCGTAGTACTTTTCGTACAACCTTCTCCATTAATTTCTTCTCTGCCATCACAAACTCCTCACACTGTCAATAGGCTTATTGTAGCACAAATTTACATTGCATTCAGTTACTTTTTAGAAAAATTGCACCCTTCTTTTATTTCCATTATAATAACAACACAAAGAACATTGAGGATAGAACAGGCAGCTATCGCACCCTTGTGGTCTGAAAGAGATGTGGAAAGGTCACTCCACCAATGTTCACTTTGATAAAGCGGTCTTCGGACTGCTTTTTTTATTTTACGCAACAAAAAACCTCCCGTCAGAAACGGGAGGAAAAAAGGATAGAGTTTTATTTACTTGGGAGTAAATAATTCTTATTTGGGAATACAATTACTATAACCAAGTTTTATGAAGAAATTGTGATGTTTAATCCCAATTTTCTAGAAATTTAATACCCTAAAGATGCATGCATACCGGCAACGTAACCCGTTACAAAGGCTGCGGTAATATTGTACCCACCTGTGTACCCGTGGATGTCTAAAAGCTCTCCGCAGAAATACAGTCCTTGAGTTAATTTCGACTCTAAGGTTTTCGGGTTTACTTCTTTCAAATGAACGCCTCCACCGGTCACAAATCCCTTCTCAATCGGCAATGAGCCATTGACCGTAAAGCGGAAATTCGTCAGTGCTTCTTTAATCTGTGCCCAGTTGGCTTCACTTAAACGATTCACAGCTGTTTGGTCACTAATCCCCACTCTTGCTAGTAAAAACTCTACATAACGTTCAGGAAGCAACCCTTTCAAATGATTTTTAATCGATTTTAGAGGTGCATCCTCCACAAACGAACGAAATTGCGCATCGAGTTCAGCCTCACTCATGTCCGGCAATGCATCCAGACTCATCACGACTTCCTTCTTGCCTTCTTTCTCCTGCACTTGATGCACGAAGCTTGAACAACGTAAAACGGCAGGACCGCTCACTCCAAAATGCGTAAAAATCATATCCATCTGATGCGTCACAACAGGCTTCCCTTTGCCATTTAAGACACTAAGCACCACATTGCGAAGCGACAACGCACGAAGCTCGCCCTTCTTGATGAACTCCTCGCCACTCGTTAGCGGAACTTCTGTTGCAAAGAGCGGTGTAATCGTATGGCCCGCTACTTTCGCGATGCCATACCCGTCTCCTGTCGAACCAGTCTTTGGATAAGATTTCCCACCTGTTGCTAGGATGACCGCATCGGCTTCAAGCTGCTCGCCATTATCCAACTCCACCACTCGCACAGCTCCATCGCTCACACGAATCGTCTTCACTTTCACATTCGTACGCACTTGCACGCCTAATTTCTTAATTTCTTGAATAAATGTCTCCAGAATCGTCTTTGCCGAATCCGTCACCGGGAACATACGCCCGTGATCCTCTTCCTTTAATCGCACGCCGCGACTCTCGAAGAACTGAATAATATCCTGATTATCAAATTGCGAAAAGGCACTATATAAGAAGCGGCCATTTCCCGGAATATGCTTCACGATTTCTTCTGGGGTACGACGGTTTGTCACATTACAGCGCGTTCCACCCGTGTGTAGTAACTTCTTTCCAAGTGTTGGATTTTTCTCAAGCAATACGACTTCAGCGCCATGCATCGCCGCACTGACCGATGCCATCAATCCGCTCGTTCCTCCACCAATAACAATAACTTTCATACTTGCCTCCAATTTTCTTTGTCCCAATCATTATAAAGCATGCAAAATAAAAAAGCCTAGAGAAACTCTCTAAGCTTAAAGTTATCTATCACTCTTTAAAGTTTTTCGCGCATAGGAAGTAAGAAACGCCTGAAAGAACCGACAAACATCCACCCATAAACAACGGGCCAAAATACATTTCTAAGCCTCTACTGAAACTACTGATGATATTTATAACGACTGCATTGATTGCCTCTAAACCTGGAACTGTTGCTAGAAGTGTGAGTACTACCGGAATAAGCAGCACTGCCCCTGCTAAAACAAATAAGTTTGAGACTTTGTTAGGAACTCGTTCGTCATCTTTATAGTAGAGCGCACTTTTTATAGCGACAATGAATACGAGAGGATTCAATATCCACATACCATATTGAACGGTATTCTGTATCGAATCACTTTTTGCAATTGCCGCAAAAGTTAACAGAAATGGTGATAGTACTGAAAAACCACCACCAATAAACCCTACCAAAGCACTAATCATTGCCCATTTTTTATCTTTCATGAAACATGTTCCCCTTTTCGTCGGTTTTACCGAATTTTCTATATCCTATATTCCACCATTACTCTTTAAAATTTTTCAAGCAGACCGCATATCCAATGCCGCTCAAAATCGATAGAAGGGCGACAAATACTAACACTAGAAATAAGAGAGAGAAGGCATCCTGTACAGCAGGAATAGCACTAAACAACCAATATAATAAGTCATTTAAGAAGGGAATACGGCCTACAATAAAAATGAAGATTGGAGTACAGCCGATAGCCCCTGATATGACAAACGTATTAGCTACGAATGTAGAAACTCTCTCATCTCCTTTATAGTAAAGTTTACTCTTCAAAGCCACACAGAAAATCGCCACATACGTACACAGCATTAGAATTGCTATGAAACCCATCGCCGATCCGTTTGCTCCGATTCCTGCAGCGAGTAATACCAAGGGAGACACCATTAAAAATGCCCCTCCAATAATGCCCACATACGCACTCCAGATTGCCCATTTTTTACTTTGCATATTTTTGTCTCCTTTCAGTCTTAATCTCAAATTCCTTTAATAAAGCCACAAAACGAGCTTTATTTCACACTATTCTTTAAAATTTTGAATACAGTCAGCGTACCCAATGCCTCCAATAATCGACAGGATTCCAAAACTCCGTATCCATAGAAATATATTCGCAAAAGGCTCATTTCCAGACTGAATAAATTCGTCATACCCAGGTAAAACATCGCTTAAAAAAGGAATGTGCCCTAGCAATCGGATGAGGATTGGGACAAACGCTAAAATACCGGCCAGTAAAAATAAATCAGTCACCCACTTGTGTACTCGAGGGTCTCCTTTAAAGTGTTTTTTGCTTTCATAAGCAGTAATTAAAATCATTACAACCGTATATAACGCTAAAAAGGCTGTCACCATTAACAATGGGATACTCAACCCCATCAATGAGATGAATAACACGGTTGGGGCTACCGCTAAAAACAACCCGCCAAGAATTCCGACCTTAACGCACTTTAACACCAACTTTTTGTCTTCCATATTCGAATTTCCTCTCTATTTGTAATTTTCGAATCCCTTTCAATAAAACCCATCAAATGAGCTTCGTTCCACACTATTCTTTAAAATTCTTCAAGCAAGAAGCGTAACCGAGGCCACTAATAATCGACAGAACCCCAACGACTACGATAGGCGGAAAGAGAATCAGAAAAATATCCACTTCTTCCTCAACCAAATCAAAGAATTGAAGTACGGCTTGATCTAAGAAGAGAACTTTACTGAGTATCACGATAAGAATTGGGGCACACCCTAAAATCCCTGCCAGTAAAAACAAGTTCGAGGCCCACTTCTTAACTCTGGGATCTCCTTTATAGTAAATAGCACTTTTAAGAGCGACGACGAAGATTGTCACATAAGTAGCCACTATCAGTAAGGCTGCTACCGTAAATAAGAAGCCATCTGCTCCGAGCCCTGCAGCAAATAGTACTACAGTTGCCACTAGCAAAAGTGCTCCTCCCTTAATGCCGACATTAGCACATCGTACCGCCCATGTTAAATCTTCCATCATACACCTCTTTCTTAGTTCGAATCTTTAAATTTCCTTAGACAAATCGCATAATAAATGCCCCAGATAACGGATAAAATCGATGACAGAAACATTAGCATGAGCGCACGTTCAAAGCCATCACTTCCATCGAATACCGCGAGCATAATCCAATCAAGGACTCCGCTGATAATCGGAACATTTGCCGACCCAATCAGTAAGCTTATAACGAAACCTACCCCACTTGAGGCTACAAATAGATTGGCCATCACGGAATTCACACGTTCATCCTCTTTATAATAGCGCGCACTTTTCAACGCTACGAAAAAAATAATGGCAAATGTCGTCACTGCTAGAGCAAGGGATATCAGTGCTCCCGAACGACTGGCGCCAAGTCCAGCTGCAAATAACGTCAATAGGAAAAAGAGCGCTAAAGGTCCTCCTAAAATTCCCACAAACACAGTGATTTTGGCCCATCTTTTATCTTTCATCTTCTCAACTCCTTTAACTGTTGAAATGAAGTGATAGCTTCAAGTAAGAAACACCGCTGACGATAAACAACACCCCTGCTAGCCAGGGTAACAATAAATAACTCATCGCGTAAATATCGCTCGCCCACTCCCAGCTAAAAACGAGCGTCTCTAACCATTTCCACTCCATAATGATTCGCGAGAAATAAAATAGTACGATGAGTCCCCCAGATGCTAAAAATAGCTTCGGTACCCATCTTTTAATCCGAACATCTCCACTATAATAGCGCAATGCTTTTACCCCTAAAGCGATAACCAATAGATTGATGATTCCTAAAATAATTACTGCTTCGTAAGGTTGAGGTTGCCTTGGACGTCGAAGGATGACTATGAGTACGGGTGCAAGAATCACTACCACACCCCAAACAATACCGACAACGCCACAAACTTTTGCTAATGTCTTATTCTTCATCGGTCTCCCTCCTTCGAATTCAAAACATTGCTTAACGGTCGAATCGATTTAACGAAATTAAATATCCAGCTCCAGAAATCAATCCCAATAGTCCAGAAACTCCACCCGTGATAATGAGAATGGAGCCCATCCCACCGATTTGAAGCGTCACATCATTGATACCTGTTAATCCTGGAATATAGGACAGGAGAACCGGAAGCGTCGCAATAACTCCTAAACTTGCCGCCAGTAAAAAGATTTTTGTAATCCAATACGGAACTTCGCCCGTCTTTTTATAATAGCGATGACTCATTTGAGCGACAATAAACATCACCCAAATAAACGCAACGAGATAAATAAACATCGTCTGCGTTTGGTGCAAAATCTGAAGTGTTTCTTCTGAGGGTTCGGTAAATGGAAAAACCATACTAAAAATGACAATCGAAAAAATATTCGGCAAGATATAAGAAGGCGCCACAAAGATGAGTCCACCCCATACAATTCCTAGTATTCCGCTTAACAACGCCCATAGTTTTGATTTTTTTGGTTGTTCCACAGCCTGCACTCATAACGCCTCTTTTCTTCTTGTTTTCCTTATTTTATCACAACCGCTCGTCCCGTAGAAGAAAACCACCAACAAAAAACACCTGCGCCAGATGACGCAAGTGCTCAATTCATTTATACTTTTACAGCAATCGCTTGGATTTCCACAAGAGCATTCTTTGGTAAGGCTGCTGCTTGGAACGCCATGCGCGCTGGATAAGGAGCCGCAAAATACTCTCCATACACTTCATTCATGTTCGCAAAGTCGTTGATGTCCGCTAGTAGTACGGTTGTCGATACGACCGCATCCATTCCTACCCCTGCACTTTCTAAAATCGCACGGATATTTTTCAATGATTGATGTGTTTGGCTAGCGATATCACTTCCTGCGAACTCCCCTGTTTCAGGAACGATTGGCAACTGTCCAGAGACGACAATCGTTTCTCCTGTGTAGGCTACTCCTTGTGAGTAAGGCCCGATTGCTTTTGGAGCCTGTTCTGTTTGAATTACTTTCTTTGTCATGGAAATCCTCCTAGTCTAATGGTGGCACAGTGTCCACGAATACATATTTTTTCATACGGTCAAATGCTTCAACAAGACGCGCGTACGGCAACGCGAGGTTGATACGGATACAGCCTTCGCCAAAGAACATCTTGCCATCTTGCCAAGCCACGCCGACATCCCAGCCGCGTTTTTCAAGCTGTTCGAGCGTCAGATTGTGTTTTTTCAAGAACTCTGAGCAGTCGATAAAGAGCATGTACGTGCCTTCAGGTTTTGTGACCTCCACGCCGTCAAATTCACGGTGAATAAAGTCGCACGCATAGTCCGCATTCTTCTCGATCACTTCACGCAACTCTTCCAACCACTCGTATCCTTCTTCTTGATACGCCCCGATTAACGCATGCATTGACATCACATTCATCGCGTTATAATGCGGCTTCATCCCTTTTGACTCGACACGGTCTCTTAACGCATCATTGTAAATTACATGATAACTACCCACGAGCCCTGCCAAGTTAAACGTCTTACTTGGCGCATACATGGCTACTGTACGATTCTTTGCATCTTCTGAAATCAACTGCGTTGGGATATGCTTATGGCCTTTAAAAATAATATCTGACCAAATTTCATCCGACACGACAATCACATCGTACTTACGGTAAATCTCCATCGCGCGTTCGATTTCTTCTTTCTCCCATACACGACCACTCGGGTTATGCGGTGAACAGAAAATCGCCACATGTATCTTATGCGCTTTGATTTTTCGTTCCATATCCTCAAAGTCCATACGATAAACGCCCTGTTCATCTTTCACAAGCGGGCTATGCACGGCCTTCAATCCATTATCATTTAACGACTGCGTAAAGCCGACATAGGTTGGACTATGCACTAACACTGCATCTCCAGGTGCAGCATACGAAGTCAATGTCGAAACGACTCCCCCAAGCACGCCATTTTCATGACCAATATGTTTGCGCGTTAACCCTGTTACTTGATGGTGGCGCGCATGCCACTGAATAATGCTCTCGTAGTACTCTTTAGAAGGCATAAAGTACCCGAAAATCGGATGTTCCAATCGTTTTTGCATCGCCGAAATCACTGTCGGTGCGGTTGGAAAACTCATGTCCGCGATCCACATCGGAATCACATCGAAGCCTTTCTTCGGTCTATCTGGCGACTTCCCTGGAATCAACCCCAGCCCATCAACAGCCAGCGCGTCCATTCCACGTCTGTCATATTCCGTTGTAAAATCAAATTTCATCCGCAAAACCTCCTTGAATCTCCCCACCATTATACACCGTTCCCCGCCTCCACTCAACGCCCTCCGCGAACCCCGCCAAACAACATCACGTGATAAGCACCGTTCACAAAATAAGTTAAAAAACGAAGTCTCCCTAGGACTCTATAGTATGAACAATAGAGAGAAGCAACCGATGTGAATTACTGCCGCTGTGAAATTTATTTCCATGCGGCAGTTTGAA
>CAJZJI010000022.1 GCA_916049935.1 uncultured Streptococcus sp.
CTGATTGATAATAATGGATTCATGATAAACCTCTTTCCTTTAATTGTTGATATTCTTTTTCAAATGACTTAGCATTTAAGTCTTTTCGAACTGTTTCAATGGCTTGGACCGTATAGTACGAATTCGTTAATCCGTATCCAATCGACTCTTCCAAGCTTGCTCCTTTAAGAGCTCCGTAAAGCACTCCAGAAGAAAATGAATCTCCTGCGCCTGTCACGTCACAGACATGCTCTGCTTTTATAGGTGTAAAAGTCTTTACGACTCCTGTAGCATCTGCAAAGACACCACATTTGGTTCCTTTAGTAATCACAATGTTTTCTACGCCGTCTTTTTGCCATAAAGTAGCTAATTCCGCTAGCGTATGTTCTCCGTACCTCGTCCTGGACTCGTCCGCGTTGACGACAATCCAGGTCACTCCTTGTAAATCGTCTGGGATTCGTTTCATCTTCGGTCCACTCACTGGAATAATGGCCAGTGGAATCTTCTCTAAACTAGTCAGCTGTATGAGCGCTTGTAATGTTTCTTGCGGAAGATTCAGATCCGCAATGACTAGAGATGCTTGTTTCACCGCTTCTTCATGCGAAATAAGCCAGTCAGGCGTCATTTCCTCACAAATGGACATATCGGCTAAAGCTAGACACATATCTCCTTGAAGATCCAAAATCGCTGTATAATTCGACGTTGTTTTTCCTTTTAAGCGGTCTACAAGTGAAAATTCGATAATGCCTTCCGTCTCTTTTTCAAGCCACGTAAAACTTTCATCATCGCCTGCAACTGACAACATCTTAACAGGTACGCCTAGACGTCCCAGATTTTCGGCAATGTTTCTTGAAACACCACCGGCACTCAGCGACGAGACCACAGGATTACTTGTCTCAAGCACGAGATTTTCGAGCAATTGAACTTTCTTATCCACGTTCATTCCGCCGATACAGAGTACGTAGGAATCTTTAAAATTCTTCTCTTCTGACATGAAACATCCCCCTTCGTATACAAAAAGGTTCGATGAATGGAGGTTGATGAAGCTTTTCCTTCATTCGGTCTTATACGCTTCATTATACGCGATAACCCCTACTCCAATCAAGCTATCCAGGAGAAAACCACAAATATTTCAAAGTTCATTTACATAATTGTTCGGATTTAAAACATAAACTACTCCACCTTTTTTAATAGCAACAAAAAAGGACTCGAAAACTCGAGTCCTCTGTCGTATTCTTTAGAATTATACGTGAATTGGCATACCTAATGCTAATTCAGCAGTATCCATAACTACTTCTGATAATGATGGATGTGAGTGGATTGTTAATGCGATATCTTCTGCATTCATTCCAGCTTCAACTGCTAAACCTAATTCAGCAATAATGTCTGAAGCGTTCACGCCGGCAACTTGTGCACCAAC
Organism: uncultured Streptococcus sp.; assembly: GCA_916049935.1. Taxonomy (GTDB): domain Bacteria; phylum Bacillota; class Bacilli; order Lactobacillales; family Aerococcaceae; genus Granulicatella. The sequence goes on from CAJZJI010000022.1 coordinate 1,400, forward strand.
GATTACGTTATCTTCCTTAGTAGTGATTAAACGAACGAAACCTTCAGTAGCGTTCAATGATAATGCACGACCATTTCCTGCTAATGGGAATTTAGAAGCTTTTACTTGTAAACCAGCATCTTTAGCTTGTTGTTGAGTGTAACCAACTGAAGCTAATTCTGGATCAGTGAAGGCAACAGATGGCATTGCACGGTAGTCAACAGCCACTGGTTTACCTGAGATTGCTTCTGCAGCAACTTTTCCTTCGTAGCTTGCTTTGTGAGCAAGAGCTGGTCCAGGAACGATATCACCGATTGCGAAGATTGATTTAACGTTTGTACGTCCTTGGTTGTCAACTTTAACTAAACCACGGTCAGTCATTTCAACACCAGCAACATCTAAACCAATTTCGTCTGTGTTAGGACGGCGACCTACAGCAACCATTACGTAGTCAGCTTCAACAGCTTCTTCTTTGCCGTCTACTGTGTACTTAACAGTTACGCTGTCACCATTGTCAACAGCTTCTTTAGCCATTGCGTTTGTTACGATAGTAACACCTTTTTTAGCCATGTTATCTTCAACAAGTTTAACCATGTCTTTATCAAACATTGAAAGGATGCTTGGAGCACCTTCAAGGATTGTAACTTCTGAACCTAAGTTAGCGTATGCTGAACCTAGTTCTGAACCGATAACCCCACCACCGATAACAACTAATTTTTTAGGAACTTCTTTAAGACCTAAACCACCAGTTGAATCGATAACGCGTCCGCCAAATTTGAAACCTTTGATTTCGATTGGACGGCTACCTGTAGCTACGATAGCATGGTTGAATGAGTATGTTTGAGCGCTCTCTTCAGTAACAACACGTAAAGTGTGCTCATCCACTAAGAACGCTTCCCCTTTAATAATTTCAACTTTGTTTTTCTTTAATAAGTACTCAACACCAGCAGTTAATTTCTTAACAACTTGGTTATCTTTCCATTCTTGAGTTTTAGCGAAGTCTAAAACAACTTCTTTAGCAGTCACACCAAACACTTCTGAGTGTTGTGCTTCTTGGTAATGATGTCCAGCTGAAATTAACGCTTTAGATGGAATACATCCAACGTTTAAGCAGACACCACCAAAATATTCTTTCTCAATAATCGCAACTTTTTGACCTTCTTGAGCTGCACGAATAGCTGCAACATATCCACCAGGGCCGGCACCGATTACGACTGTATCTAGTTCAATAGCGAAATCGCCTACTACCATTTTTTTCACCTCTTAAAAGTTTTCAAATAAGGAACCGACGTAAACCCAGGTCTACGCCGTTCCTAACAATTTAATGAATTAAGCTTCCATTAATAATAATTCTGGATCATTCAATAGACGTTTCAATTCGTTCATAGCTTTTTGAGCAGTTGCTCCATCCACGATACGGTGGTCAAAGCTTAATGATAATTTCATGTTACGTCCGATTACGATTTCATCGTTTTCGTTGATAACTGGTTCGCGAACGATTGTACCAACACCTAAAATCGCAACTTCAGGGTAGTTGATAACTGGAGTGAACCAGCCGCCACCTACTGAACCGATGTTAGAAATTGTAATTGTTCCTTGTCCCATATCTCCTGCAGTTAATTTACCTTCATGAGCTTTTGCAGCTAATGCGTTAATTTCATCTGCGATAGCGAACATGCTCTTAGCATTCGCATCTTTGATATTTGGAACGAATAAACCTAAATCAGTATCAGTTGCAATACCGATGTTGATGTAGTTTTTGTAAACAATTTCTTGAGATGCATCGTCGATAGAAGCATTCAATACTGGGAATTTCTTCATTGCTACTGCTAAAGCTTTAACAACGTAAGGTAAGAATGTTAATTTAGTACCTTGTGCAGCTGCAACATCTTTGAATTTCTTACGGTGATCCCAAAGTTTAGAAACTTCAACTTGGTCATGTAAAGTAACGTGTGGTGCAGTGTGTTTGCTGTTAACCATTGCTTTAGAGATTGCTTTACGCATTGGAGTTAATTTAACGCGTTCTTCACGTTCAGCTGATCCAACGAATGGTTTAGCTGGAGCTGGAGCCGCTGCTGGTGCAGATGCTTGAGCTGGAGCTGCTGGTGCAGATGCTGCAGGAGCTTCTACTGCTGCTGGAGCTGCTGGTGCAGCTACTGGTGCGCCACCGAAGTTATCGATGTCTTCACGAGTGATGCGTCCGCCTTTACCAGTTGGAACTACTGCTGTGATGTCAACGCCTTTTTCACGTGCATATTGACGAACTGAAGGCATTGCTAATACTAATTTACCAGGGTTGCTTGCTGCAGGAACTCCTGTTGGAGCTGCAGGTGCCGCTGGAGCTGCTGCTGGTGCTGGGGCTGCTGGGGCTGCTGGAGCCGCTGCTGCAGGTGCGTGAGAACCGCCTTCTGTTGCGATTTCAACGATTACATCACCAACGTGAGCTACTGTTCCTTCAGAAACTAAAACTGCTGTAACAGTTCCAGCTACTGGAGAAGGAATAGATTCTACTGATTTGTCGTTTTGTACTTCGAATAAAATGTCATCTTCAGCAATCTTGTCGCCTACTTTGATGTCGATTTTAACGATTTCACCTTCTGCAATTCCTTCACCGATGTCAGGTAATTTGAATTGGAAAGTGCTTGATGCTGCTTGTGCAGCTGGTGCAGGGGAAGCCGCTGGAGCCGCTGCTGGTGCAGATGCTTCTGCAGGGCCAGAACCATCGTCGATTACTACGATGATGTCGCCTACGCGAGCTACTGTACCTTCTTGAACTTTAACTTCTAATACTTTACCACTTACTGGAGAAGGAATTTCTTCTACAGATTTGTCGTTTTGTACTTCGAATAAAATATCATCTTCTTGAATTGTATCTCCGACTTTAATGTCGATTTTTACGATTTCGCCTTCTGCGATACCTTCACCGATATCAGGCATTTTAAATTGGAAAGCCATGCTTGTACATCCCTTCTTATTTTTATAAAACTCTAAAGAGCACACTCAAGGGAGAGGCTCTTTAGAATGAAAATTTGTTGAATTAGAAGTTCACTGTTTCGCGAACTTTAGCTTCAATATCGCTAGCATTTGGTAACCAGTCGTTTTCTGCTTGACCAAATGGGAAGATTGTATCTGGAGCTGCAACACGTCCGATTGGAGCTTCTAAGTTTAAGATTGCGCGCTCAGCAATTTCAGACATAACCATTGCGCCGATACCAGCTTGACGTTGTGCTTCTTGAACAACAACTACGCGACCAGTTTTTTCAACTGATGCTAAGATTGTGTCTAAGTCTAATGGAGAAACAGTACGTAAGTCGATAACTTCAACTGAAATTCCTTCTTTTTCTAAGTTCTCAGCAGCTTTAACTGCTTCACGAACCATTGCACCGTAAGTAATTACAGAAACGTCTTTACCTTCACGAGTTACTGCAGCTACTCCTAGAGGAACTGTGTATTCTCCTTCTGGAACTTCTTCACGGAATGAACGGTATAGTTTCATGTGTTCTAAGTAAACAACTGGGTCGTTGTCACGAATAGCTGAGATTAATAACCCTTTTGCATCGTATGGGTTTGATGGGATAACCACTTTCAAACCTGGTGATTGAGCTACTAAACCTTCTAAGTTATCTGAGTGTAATTCTGGAGTATGTACCCCTCCACCCATTGGTGAACGGAATACGATAGGCATTTGACGAGTTCCACCCATACGGTAACGTGTACGAGCTGCTTGAGCTACCACGCTATCCATTACTTCGAATACGAATCCGAAGAATTGGATTTCAGGAACTGGACGGTAACCTTCTAATGCTAAACCGATTGCTAAACCACCGATACCAGATTCTGCTAAAGGAGTATTGAACACGCGGTCTTCACCAAATTCATCTTGAAGCCCTTGAGTTGCACGGAAAACCCCACCGTTTTTACCAACGTCTTCCCCGAAAATTAGGACATTTTCATCACGTTTTAATTCAACAGCCAATGCATCAGTGATGGCTTGAATCATTGTCATTTGTGCCATAATTATTTATTCTCCTTTGCTTTAAAGTGTTCGATTTGTTCTTTAATAACGTTTGTTGGTTCTTCAAACATTGTTTCTAAGAAGAATGAAACTTTTTGTTTAGGTTGTTTGTCAGCCTCTTTAATCGCTTCTTTGATTTCTTCTTTAGTTGCTTCGATTACTTCGTTTTCTTTTTCTTCTGACCATAAGCCTTTAGCTGTTAGGTAGTTACGGAAACGAATTAATGGATCTTTTTTAGCCCATTCGTCTTGAATTCCTTCTGGTTGGTAACGAGTTGGGTCGTCACCTGATAATGTATGAGGACCATAACGGAAGCAGATTGTTTCGATTAACACAGGACCGTTTCCAGCAACTGCGTATTCACGAGCTTTTTTAGTTACAGCGTAAACTGCTAATGGGTCCATACCATCTACTTGGATACCAGGGATACCAGCAGCAACAGCTTTTTGAGCTAATGTTGGAGCAGCTGTTTGTAACTCACGAGGAGTTGAAATTGCCCAACCGTTGTTTTGGATAAAGAAGATTGCAGGTGATTTGTAAGCACCAGCATAGTTAATTCCTTCGTAGAAGTCCCCTTGTGAAGAACCGCCGTCACCAGTATATGTTACGGCAACATTTTTCTTACCACGTTTTTGTAAACCTAATGCAACACCTGCTGCTTGAACATATTGTGCACCGATAATGATTTGTGGTGGTAAAGCTTTTAATGATTCTGGGTACATGTTACCTGCAACATGTCCACGAGACCATAAGAATGCTTGTGATAATGGTAAACCGTGTTTTACTAATTGCGGTACATCACGGTAACCTGGTAAAAGAACGTCGTCTTTCTCAATAGCTTTGATTGAAGCTAATTGTGAAGCTTCTTGTCCAGCTGTTGGAGCGTAGAACCCTAAACGTCCTTGACGGTTTAATGCAGTTGAACGTTCGTGTAAAATACGTGACCATACCATGTCAGTCATTAATTGAACTAATTCGTCATCAGACAAATCTGGTACTAAGTCAGGATTTACAACTTTTCCTTCTGCGTCTAACACTTGAACCATTTCGAAGTTCGTGTTATTTGGTGTGAAAAGTGCATCGAGATTGAATTTTTTCTTCGTTGCCATACTTCTTTTTTCCCCTTTTCTATAAGAAATTGTGCTTAACAGACAAAACAGGTAGTTAAAACTGTACTATTCCCTCTGCTATCGTATAATAATTTAACAAACTTTTGTGAAATATGCAAGCAAAGAAGACTTTATAGAGCGTATTTGTAAACTTTGTGAAAAAACTACCACTATCTTACGCTAAATAAAGTCTTCTTTTATTCTTATTTGTTAATTCAATTTTCTGTTTTCACGTTTTTTCAGTAAATGAATTCTTAATTTTCACAATGAAACTGTACTAGTCTGTTGATGAAAACTGTACTATTATTTTAAAACAGTTTTAATTGTTTATATAGTCTATTTGTATTTTCCAGATGCGAAACGGTGAGTCCTATCAGTCTTATCGGGCGTTCTTGCATCATTTCTTCAAAAAGCTGAAGTGCAATCGAATAGATTTCCTCCTGTTTATTCAAATAATCACGCATTGTAACACTCTTAGTGATTGTATTAAATTCCGAATCTCTTAATTTAAGCGTGACGGTTCTTGCAGCAAGACTTCTCTTTCTCAACATCCGCTCTAATTCTTGTGCAAACTCCTCCAAGTATCCCGTTAGAATACCATGGTCGGTCGTATCCTTTATTAAGGTTCGCTCTGTCCCGATGGATTTACGTTCCCTGTGAAGCGTCAGTTGGTCATTTGACTCCCCTCGTACTTGCAAGTACAATCGTGGACCAAGAGTGCCAAACTTCTTCTCCAGTTCTTCCTTAGATAATGGAAAGAGATCTTCTCCTGTTAATATCCCCGCCTGTTTCAATTTTTCCGCGCTCACTTTTCCTACTCCATAGAAATCTTCGATAGGAATTGCTCGAATAAATTCTTTGGCATTTTCTGGTGTAATGACGGTCACTCCAGAAGGCTTATGATAACCTGAAGCCATTTTCGCGAGAAACTTATTAAAGGACACGCCAACTGAACAAGTGAGTCCTGTTTTTTCGTAGACATCCTTTTGAATCGAATGAGCAATCACTGTTGCAGAGTTGATTCCTTTCTTATTCTCTGTAACATCTAAATAGGCTTCATCAATCGAGAGCGGTTCGATTAAATCAGTGTAGGTTCGAAACACTTCATGCACCTGGGCAGAAACTTCTTTATATAACTGATATCGCCCAGGCGTGAGTATGGCTTGTGGACATAGTTTCATGGCTTTGGCTGTAGGCATCGCAGAACGCACGCCAAAAGCTCTCGCCTCATATGAACAAGTAGACACAACACCTCTTTGGTTAGGTTTCCCACCGACAATCACAGGCTTTCCTCTCCACTCAGGATGGTCCCTTTGTTCCACCGATGCGAAAAACGCATCCATATCTACATGTAAAATTTTCCGCATCGATTTCCCTCTCTTTCTATCAACGTTTCTTCTCTATCTTATCGATTTTTGATGAAAAATAAAAACGGAATGCACATTGGCACTCCGCTTGCGTCTATTCATTGTTTGCTATGAATCTTTTTTTTGCAAAATAGCGAATGATTTTTGCGACCACGATTCCATTGGTGATGGCAAAGATGCCTATCTGCACAACGCCTGCTCGTTGGATAACTTGCTGCATCCATTCATCAAGTGCTAAATCTGTTGCGTATTTTAAAACAGTAACACCAAACGCTCGAACGACTAATGTAAGCCATGCGATACAAAGTAGCCCCGCATTTTCAATAATAAATTCAAAGAAATCATCCGGGAATTTCTTCTTCGCAAATTCCA
>CAJZJI010000023.1 GCA_916049935.1 uncultured Streptococcus sp.
CGTTGCTGTTTCCTGGGATTGTTCTATTGTGCTTTTTCTTAGTCCTTCCGTTGCTAAGTAGCTTGATTCCAACAGTTTTCCCAGAAAGTAGTTTTTCTTTGCAACTGTATATTGATTTTTTCAAAGATTCCTATTTTATGGCGGTGTTAGGACGTACGCTTAGTATTTCCTTGATCGTTACTATTTTTTGTGCTGTTTTAGGATTGCCTGCAGCATACGTCATTTCTGGCGTATCGAAGAAATGGAGAGGGATTCTGATTGCATTAACGCTATTCCCACTATTAACAAACTCTGTTATTCGAAGCTTTGCATGGATTACGATTCTTGGTAAAAACGGAGTAATCAATAATTTACTAACGATGTTCGGTGTGATTAATGAGCCAATGTCACTCTTATATACTGACTTCTCGATTATTATCGGTTCGGTTTATTTATTCTTACCGACGATGATTATGACACTGGTGGGTGTTTTAGAAAATATTGATGATGACTTGCTAGAAGCAGCGGCAACGCTTGGGCTTAGTCCTTTAAAAGGCTTCTTCAAGATTATCTTGCCATTGTCGCTACCAGGGATGATTGTCGGAAGTATTCTCGTGTTTACAGGGACACTTACCGCATACACAACTCCACAATTATTAGGTGGAAATAAAAAGATGATGTTAGCGACATTACTTTACCAACGCGCGACAACGCTTGGTGATTGGACTAGTGCGAGTGTGATTGCGCTTGTCATGATTGTGATTACATTTGCCGTGATGAAGGCATTGAATCTCTTAGCGAAATCGATGGATAAGCGAGGTGGAGACATTGCGTAAAAATAAACTACTAACGATGATTGCGACTGTTGTCTTCTTATTCCTATTTTTACCACTCGTGATTATCGTGATTACTTCCTTTGGGACAGAAGCGATTATTACTTTCCCGATTAAAGGATTTACCATCGACTGGTACATTATGGCGCTTACGTCGAAAGCCTTTATGTCGAGCCTGCAACTCAGCTTATTAGTGGGCGTTGTAGCCACACTCCTTGCATTAGTGATTGGGGTGCCTGCAGCGTATGTATTATCCAGAGACCACTTTAAAGGGAAGAAGTTAATGAAGGATTTCTTCTTATCGCCAACAATGATTCCTGGGATTGTCGTAGGGTATTCCCTCTATCAAATGATTGTTGTGAGTTTTAAATTCCCAATTCTACCGGGATTACTCATTGGCCACTTCCTCATTAGTATTCCATATGTGATTCGTGTTGTTGGCTCTAGTATGGAACAAGTTGATGTTTCGATGGAAGAGGCTGCTTGGACGCTTGGATGTACGAAGAAGAGAGCTTTTGCGACGATACTCTTACCAAATATCACTTCAGGAATTTTCGCGGCGTTTATGCTAGCGTTCGTGAACTCATTTAACAACGTTCCAGTATCGATGTTCTTATCTGGTCCAGGAGTGACCATGCTTCCAACGACTTTATTAAGTTATATGGAATTCAACTACGATCCATCTGTTTCGGCATTATCTGTAATTTTAATGTTTGTAACAATGGGGATTATGATTGCGATTGAAAAAACGTTGGGCTTAGCTTCCATTTCATAAGGAGAAAGATATGTCATTTGTAAAATTAACAGATGTAAATATGATTTACGATAATAAACATCATATTTTAAAAGATTTGAATTTATCGATTGAAAAAGGGGAATTAGTGTCCTTGCTCGGTCCGAGTGGTTGTGGGAAAACGACGACGCTTCGTATCGTAGCCGGACTCCTTAGTCAAAATAGCGGAACCTTCGAATTAGACGGTGAGGATATGACAAAAGTGCCTGTCCATCATAGACAATTCGGGATGGTATTCCAAAGTTATGCATTGTTCCCACATTTAACAGTGGCTGAAAATGTTGCGTTCGGATTGAAAGTGAGAAAAGAAAGTAAAGCAGTAATTGACGAAAAAGTCGCTAAAATGCTTGAAGTGTGCGGATTAGCAGAACTTGGCGATCGCTATCCAAAACAACTGTCAGGGGGACAAAGACAAAGGGTGGCTCTTGCCAGAGCACTTGTTATTGAACCAAAACTCTTACTACTCGACGAACCGTTAAGTAACTTGGATGCCAAACTTAGACTTCAAATGCGTCTAGAAATCAAACGTATCCAGCAACAATTCAAGATTACGACTTTATTCGTAACGCACGACCAAGAGGAATGTTTCTCAATCTCGGATAAGGTAGCGGTCATGAATAATGGGATTATCGAACAATACGGGACTCCTGAAGAAATTTATCAACATCCAACCACTGAGTTTGTTGCTCGTTTCATTGGATTTGAAAACTTTATCAAAGGAACAGTTCAAGCAAATCACACGGTTCAATTGTCGAATGGACTTGTCTTAGAAACGATGGAACATGACAAGGAAGGCGATGTGACGGTAACAATTCGTCCAGACCATATTGAACTCTTAAATGAGGGAGATGGTGTTCTTCCAGGCGAAATTTTAGTAAGAACCTTCATCGGAAAAGCGTATCAGTATGAAGTGAAAACGGAAGTGGGCGTACTTCTTGTAAACAACCCAGCCGTTTTAGAAGTCGGAACGAAAGTCTCTCTGGCGTTCCCTAAAGATCATGTCATTGTGTTATAAAATAAAAAATTTAAGGAGTGTACACACATGAAAAAATCAATTGCAGGTATTGCAGTAGCATCGTTATTAGTCTTAGCAGGTTGCGGAAATAGCCAAGCGAATTTACCAAAGAATGATGCAACAACAGCAGGCGGAGAGGCTTCCAAAGGGACATCTACTGAATTAGTAGTTTCAACATTCGGATTAAGCCAAGATATTGTTGAGCGCGACATTATCAATCCATTTGCCGAAGCGAATGGCGTTAAAGTGACATTAGAAGTTGGGAATGCTTCAGAACGTTTAACAAAAGTTCAAAGTGGTGGAAGCAACATTGACGTTATCGAATTATCACAATCAGGTTCTACAAAAGGAACAAGTGAAGGATTATTTGAAACAGTCACTGAAAAAGAAATTCCAAACCTTGCGTTATTAACAGATGGCGCTAAAGAAGTGTTCCAAAATGGCGGAGGAATTCCATTCTCAATTAACAGCATTGCGATTGTTTATGATAAAGAAAAATTAGGTCGTGAAATTAAAGATTGGAGCGATTTATGGTCAGAAGATTTGAAAGGCAAAGTGGCAATTCCTGATATCACAACAACAGGTGGTCCATTATTCTTATCTGTAGCGGCTGATAAAGGTGGTAAAGCTCTTAAAGACGATAAAGGTGCAGCAGCCTTCAAAGCGTTGGAAGAATTAAAACCAAACATCGTTAAAACATATTCTAAATCAAGTGACTTAGCAAATATGTTCCAAGCAGGCGAAGTACAAGTGGCAGTCGTTGTAGACTTTGCGATTTCTACAGTAAAAAAAGCTAACGCTAATGTTGTATCAGTCGTTCCTGAATCTGGAACTTACGCAAACTACAACACAGTGAACATCGTTAAAGATGCGAAGAACAAAGAAAATGCGTACAAATATGTCAACTTCCGTATCGGCGCTGAAAACCAAGCTGTAAAAGCAAAATCATTGAGTGAAGCTCCTGTTAATAAAGATGTAAAATTAGCAGATGATGAAGTGAAAACAATGACTTATGGTAACGTTGCGAAACGTGCGAAAACAGTTGATTTCAAACTTGTAAACGAAAACCTTAAATCTTGGATTGACCAATGGAATAAAATCTTAAACCAATAGAATGCTGAATTCTATTTAAGGACAGATCAGAATAAAGAATTGACGAAGCCGCTAGATAGTTGTTAGACTGGCGGCTTTGTTCTTCTAATGCGAGTTTTGATTGTTCTTATAATGGAATTCAATTAGAATAAAGAAGACATGAAAGGAGAGGCAATGATGAGAATCGGGTATAAAAATGCATGGATTTTAACGATGGATGATGCCTTTACAGAGTACCGAAGTGGGTATATAGTGATGGAGGAGCACTCTATTGTTGAAGTAGGTGCGATGAATCAATTTGAGGAAAGTAAGGCAGAAGAGTGGATGGATGCAAAGGGCGGAATCCTACTTCCTGGATTCGTGAACGCTCATACGCATTGCGGGATGATTCCGTTTCGTTCATTAGGAGACGATTGCCCAGACCGTCTCAGACGCTTCCTATTTCCACTAGAACAAGAAGTAGTCGATGAATCCTTAATCGCCAAAAGTACGGCCTATGCGATTGCAGAGATGCAACTAGCAGGGGTGACTGCAATGTGTGATATGTATTATTTTGAAGATGCCGTTGCCACAGTCGCAAAAGAAATGAAGATGCGTTCACTTGTAGGCGAAACGATTATTGATATGAAGACGCCCGATAGCAGGAATACGGATGAAGCCCTAGCCTATACTCAAGCCTTTATTGACAAGTGGAGAGGTGACGAACTCGTACATCCATTAATTGCTCCTCATGCTCCAAATACAAATACCGAAGAAGTGATGAGAGCAATTCTAGCGTTTGCAAAAGAAAACCAAGTTCCTATTACGCTCCATGTCTCTGAGATGACATACGAGATGGATTATTTCCGTAAAAGCTATAACCAAACACCCATCGAATTCTTAGAGTCGCTTGGATTTTTCGAAGTGCCAGTCATTCTAGCACATGGGATTCTGATGACGGAATCTGATGTCGAAATTCTGGCTAAGTATCCAAAAGTCAGCGTCGTTCATTGCATCGGCGCCAATACGAAGTCAGCCAAAGGAGTCGCACCGATTCGTAGTTTGCTAGATCATGGCGTGACCGTTGGGTTAGGGACAGACGGCCCAAGTAGCGGAAATACGCTAGATTTATTTACACAAATGCGAATGGTCGCTAATTTCCATAAAACGCATCTGAAGGACCGCAGCTCGTTCCCTGCAAAAGAAATCGTGGCTCTGGCGACAAAAGGAGGGGCCAAAGCGCTTGGACTCAATGCGGAAGTTGGCACGCTCGAAGCAGGCAAGAAAGCGGATATCGTTCTTGTGGAAACCTCTTCTGTGAATATGTTTCCAGTGCATGATGCGTATGCGGCCTTGGTGTATTCTGCCAATGCCTCTAATGTTCAAGATGTGTGGATTAATGGAGAAAGAGTCGTTGATCATAAAAATCTAGTGAACGGTTCGCTAGAAGTACTGCAAAGAGAGTTGAAGGAAGAAATGGCCACGTTTGAAAAGCGTGCTGTCGAACTAGCAAACCAATTGTCGTTCGAATAAAGAACTCAAGGATTACTTTAAAGAATCAGTTTTATATTGAAAGAGTAATAGTGGGGCACCGGCTCGAACCGATGTCTCTCGCCTTTGAAGCCTCAGGGAGTAAGACCAAAGACAAAAAAGGATTCACGGTGTGAATCCTTTTTGCTTTGTAGTCTTACCCCCGCAAGGCTGATTAGAATTAAGCAAATCACGAGTGATGAAGCTTAATTCAATCAGCTACTGCGTCTAACTTTATAGAGTATTTTAGGTAGGGATTAAAATCCTTACTCCCTCTTATTCGTTTCAATGCTATTCCCACTATTCTTTCAATAAACTGATTCTTTTTTTGTAATCCTTGAACTTGATATTCTCATTATTGTAAGTGCTAATACTTCTACTGCGCTCGTTGAGAAGGAAGGGGAGAAGACGCAATTACCATATTTGGTAATTTTGTATCATTTATGATACGTATCATAAATGATACAAAAGAAGATGTAACAAAAATGTTACGTCATATTTTTGTTACATCTTAAATTTAAAACAAGAAAACAGCACCAAGGACGACTAAGGAGTATCTTTGGTGCTGTTTATTTTGTTGAATTTATTCTGTATATTCAACATAACCTTTTTCTTGTAATTTAGCTGCAGCTTCACTAATTTTCACTGGTTTTGGTTTGGTCGCAGGAAATTGATTTGGATCGCGTCGATGTAACTCTTTCCAGTCCATAGTTTGGTAATTATATATTACGGTTTGAATGTATTCTCCATCTTTCTTCTCAACGGTAGACTTTATTCCAGTTACATCCTTATAAAGCTCTTGACTTTTGTTCAGAAGTTGAACAACCTCTTCTTCAGATTTGCCTAATCCTTTAGGGTTATAAAAGTAAATACCCATCTGTTTATAGACGATGTCATCCTTGAAGTAGTAGATAAGAAATGTTGATCCACCTTTATCTATACGCTTGAATCTTTGTACACCGTCTTTTGGCAGAGCTTCTGTTGTATTTTGTTTATTGGACGCTACTTGTGTTGTTGGAGCGGTCGTAGTTGCTTCAGCTGCTTGTGTAGTCTCTGTTGCACTACTAGCTGAGTTGTTTTGTCCGCAAGCCGCAAGAGCAAAAATTGATGAGAGTAATGCGATTAATATTTTCAAGTGTTTATTCATTTTGTTATAAACCTTTCTTAAAACTCCTTACATTTTATTGTTTAACGTAACCGTCTTCAAGTAATTTTGGGACAGCCTCACTATATTTTAAAGCAGATGGATTCTCATTGGTGAATGTTTTAGGAGCGCGTTTATGAAGCTCCTTCCAGTCGATATTGTTGTAATCAATTTTGAGTGTGTGGTAGTAAATTCCATCTTTTCGTGCAATAGTGGATTCAACTCCTTTAACGCCGTTGTAGATGGAGTGTCTCTTTTTGACGATTTGTTGTACTTCCTCTTCGGTTTTGCCCATTTCTTTAGGCTTAAATGCATATACTGCATCTTGTAGATAAACGATATCGTCTTTGAAATAATATTTTAAGGTTGTAGTACTACCATTATCTTCTAGTTTATAAACAGCTTCACCGTCTTTTGGAAGGTTGCTGCTATTTTGTGCGTTCGACTTTTTCTTGTTTTGTTGATTATTAGTCGCTTTTTCTTTAGTTTGTTGATTGTCTGCAGCTTTTTCCTGGCTCTGTTGATTATTAGCCGGGTTCAGTTTTGATTGTTTATTATTCGCTTGTGTTGTTTCTTGCGCTGCTTGTGTAGTCTGCGCTGAGTTATTTTGTCCGCATGCCGCAAGTACAAAAATGGATGAGAGTAATGCAACTGATATTTTCAAGTGTTTATTCATTTTGATAGAATCCTTTCTTAAAACTTCTTACATTTTATTGCTTAATATAACCATTTTCAAGTAGTTTTGGAACGACATCACTATATTTTAAAACTGGTGGATTATCATCTGGATGTGTTTCAGGAGCACGTTTATGAAGCTCTTTCCAATCGACATTATTATAATCAACATTAATAGTAAGGTAATAAATTCCGTCTTTACGTTGAATATTGGATTCTATTCCTTTCACTCCGTTGTAAATGGCGTGTCTTTTTTTGACGATTTGTTGAGTTTCTTCCTCAGATTTCCCCAAAGTTTGAGGATTATAAGCATATACTGCTTCTTGAAGGTAAACGATATCGTCTTTGAAATAATATTTTATGGTTGTTGTGCGTCCATTTTTCACTCTTTTATAAACAGCTTCACCATCTTTTGGAATGGCGCTGTTACTTTGTTGGTTAGAGTTTGCATCACTTTGTTTGTTATCAGACGATTGATTTTCTGATGGTTTATTATTGGCTTGAGTTGTTGGCACAGTCGTCGTTGGTTGCTCTGCTTGTGTCGTCTGAGCTGTGCTACCTGCTGAGTTATTTTGTCCGCAAGCCGCAAGTACAAAAACTGATGAGAGTAATACGAGTGATGTTTTTATAGTTTTCATTGTATTTTATACCTTTCTAATCGGTTATTTAGCAGTATATCCAGCATCGAATAAAGTTTTTTCGAATTCTTTGAAACTGAGCTTATTGCCTTCGACAGAGAAGTCGTTAGGGAATCGTTCTTTCAGTTTTGCAAAATCCACTTTTTCCAGGTCTATTGTAATAGTGAAAGTGATTTTCTCATCTGTTGAAGACGTGCTCGAAGTAATGCCTGGGATATCTGTATATAAACTAAGAGTGGCTTGTGCAAGGGATTCGGCACTTTGTTTCGAAAAGTTTGGACCCATTGCTTTAAGATTCCATTCGTTTAAAATGGTAATTTTTGTTACCGTATCGCCTTTATGTTCTACCGTAGTGGTGGTTTGTGCCATTTCATTTTTTAGAAGATAGCTAGAAGACTTGGTCCCTCCGCAACCAAAAAGGAAGAAGAGAGTAGTCAACAGCATTGCGAATGCTTTGATTGATTTTTTCATA
>CAJZJI010000024.1 GCA_916049935.1 uncultured Streptococcus sp.
TCTCGTGAATTAACACGTGTTTCTCTTCAAAAAATTGGTGCTGATTTTGGTCGTGACCACTCAACGGTTATTCACGCCTATGAAAAAATTAGCCAAGAAGCTAAAGATGATCCAGAAACGATTCGCGTGATTAATGAAATCAAGCATTCGCTCGGTTATTAAGCTGTGGATAAGTGCCATAAAACGGTGGAGTTTTCCACAATGGTTATCCACAATTGAAAATGGTCTCTGTTATAAGGAAAATGGACTTTTCCACAATATACACAGGCCCTACTACTATTACTATTTTATTAATAAATAAATTAAATATAAAAGCACACCCTAAAGGAGGCAGTTATGAAATTTTCAGTAAACAGACAAGGGTTCTTAAAAAATCTTGTAGATGTGCAACGTGCAATTCCATCAAAAACAACCATTCCGATTTTGACAGGGATTAAATTAGTTGCTAGTGAAGAAGGATTAACATTAACAGGTAGTGATTCAGAAGTTTCTATCGAAGTATTCTTACCAATCGAAGACGAAGAATTACAATTAACAGTCCAAGAACCAGGTAGCATCGTTCTTCCTGCTCGTTTCTTTGGAGAAATCGTTAAAAAATTACCTTTAAATGTATTCACACTTGAAACAAACGATCAATTACAAGCAACGATTACAGCAGGTAATGCATCATTTACATTAAATGGATTATCAGCAGTAGATTATCCACAATTACCAGAAATCGAAAAAAATCATGTCATCACCATTCCAGTTCCATTATTTAGACAAGTGATTGTACAAACAGCGGTTGCCGTTTCAACTGCAGAATCTCGTCCAATCTTAACAGGGATTCATATGGTGATTAAAGACAACCAATTAAAAGCAGTCGCAACTGACTCTCACCGTTTAAGCCAACGTATCATTCCGCTACAAATGCCAGCTGGAAGTGATGCATTGACTTTCGAAATGACATTACCTGGTAAAACATTATTAGAATTATCTCGTATCATCGACGGATTAGAAACAATCGATTTTGCGATTACAGATAATCAAATCTTGTTCCAAACAGAAACATTATCATTCTACTCTCGTTTATTAGAAGGAATGTATCCTGATACAGATCGTTTAATTAACGACGGAGCGAACACTTCTATTACTGTTGTTGCTAGCGAACTTGTAGCAGCTGTAGAACGTGCTTCATTAATGTCACATACGGATAAAAACAATATCGCGACATTAACACTTTCTCCGGAACGTATTCTATTAACAGGGAAATCTCCTGAAGTGGGTACGGTTGAAGAAGAAATCGCTGTGGAAAACTTCGAAGGAGCTCCACTTGAAATTTCATTCAACCCAGACTACTTAAAAGAAGCGTTGAAATTATTCGGTTCTTCAGAAGCTGTCATCAACTTCTTAGAAGCAAACCGTCCATTCACATTGAAACTAAAAGAAGACCACTCTGGTATTCCACATAGCTTCATTCAATTAGTGACACCTGTTCGTACATTCAACGGGTAATCATAGATTATAAAATTTTCACTCGAGCTTTCGTTTTGAAGGCTCGAGTTTTTTTATTTTCAACTATATTTTTGCAATTTCCCGAAATTCACTTATAAGTGAATTTTGGGCAGCACGATTTTGGGGTGATTTTTGGCCCAAAACTTTCAATTTTTGAAAAAATCCTAGTAAATTTTGTTTTTCGTTTTTTTAGGCTTTTTTGTTATTTTTAACCCAAAATTGAAATAACCCCCTAAATTTTGCAATTTCTTTGCGAAAAGCGTGTAAAAATTGTATAATATTGTAGAGTTATTCTACTTAAAAATATGTGAGCATGCATGAGTTTAATGGAGTTCTCACCAATATCCATTAGAAAAGAGGAAGTTCATGACAACTATCGTATCGATCTCTGATGAGTACATTACATTAGGGCAATTTTTAAAACATATTGACGTCATTACAACGGGCGGACAAGCAAAATGGTACCTGCAAGAATATACAGTTTTTGTAGATGGAGAGTTAGAAAATCGACGTGGTAGAAAATTATATCCGAATACACGTGTCGAAATACCTGATGAAGGTATTTTTATTGTGAAAGAAATGAAATCGGATGAAAATGATTTGAACACACATGACGCATGAAGCTGACTAATTTACAATTACAAAACTTTCGTAATTATGAATCTGTCCAACTAGAGTTTACAGACGGTGTGCATGTTTTTATTGGTGAAAATGCACAAGGGAAAACCAACCTGATGGAGTCGATTTATGCCTTGGCGATGACAAAGAGCCACCGCACGACAAACGACAAAGAACTGATTGGATGGAATAAAGAGTTTGCGACGATTAAAGGGACCGTTGAAAAAACAGCGACAAAGACGAATTTAGAATTGCAATTTTCTAAAAAAGGAAAAATCGCGAAAGTGAATTATTTGGAGCAAAAACGACTTAGTTCTTACCTTGGAAACTTGAATGTCATCCTCTTTGCCCCAGAGAACCTCACGCTTGTCAAAGGGTCTCCGCAAAACAGACGTAAATTCGTGGATATGGAACTTGGACAAATGAGTTCCCTCTACCTCTATGATTTAGTGGAATATAATCGCGTCTTAAAACAGCGCAATACGTATTTGAAGCAGCTAGCGATTAAGAAAAAGCAGCCGGACGAATACTTAGATGTTTTAAGCGAGATGTTAAGCGAGTTAGCTAGTAAAATCGTCTTTCATCGTCTCGATTTTATGAAGCAATTGGAGGCTTTAGCCATTCCGATTCATGACCAGTTATCGCTTGGTCGTGAGAAATTCTCGGTGTCGTATCAAGCAACGATTCCATTGGAGGATGGTTTAACACCTTCGCAAATGAAAGAAATTTATATGAATCAATTCAAGAAGAATCAAACTCGTGAGGCGGATCAAGCCACAACGCTGATTGGACCGCACCGTGACGATTTGATTTTTTATTTGAACGAGATTCCGGTTCAAACGTACGGTTCGCAAGGACAGCAACGTTCGACCGTTCTCAGTTTGAAGCTTGCGGAAATCGAATTGATGAAATTATCGACAGGCGAGTATCCTCTTCTACTATTAGACGACGTACTTTCCGAACTCGATGATGACAGACAAACTCATCTGATTAAGGCCATTGAAAATAAGGTGCAAACCTTTATTACGACAACGAGCCTAGATGGGATTAAGCAACAATTTATTAATGAACCAGTCGTAATACCGATTGAAAAAGGAACTATTTTAAAAACGGAGAGTGAGAATTAGCATATGACAGAAGAAAACAAAGCTGAATTAGCTGCGCAATATGATGCCAGTCAGATTCAAGTATTAGAAGGACTCGAAGCTGTTCGTAAACGTCCTGGGATGTATATTGGTTCAACAAGTAGTGCCGGGTTGCACCACCTTGTTTGGGAAATCGTGGATAACTCAATCGACGAAGCGTTGGCTGGGTTTGCGACACATATCGAAATCGAAATCACGAAAGAAAACCACATTCGCGTAACTGATGATGGACGTGGGATTCCGGTCGATATTCAAGAAAAAACAGGTCGTCCTGCCGTAGAAACTGTATTTACAGTGCTTCACGCCGGTGGTAAATTCGGCGGCGGAGGCTATAAAGTTTCTGGGGGTCTTCACGGGGTTGGGGCTTCTGTTGTTAATGCTCTTTCAACAGACTTAACCGTTCAAGTATTCAAAGATGGCAACATTTATGAGCAATCTTATAAACGTGGTGCTGTTTTAGATGACTTAAAAATCATTGGTAAAACAGATAAACATGGTACGAGCGTATACTTTGTACCAGACCCTGAAATTTTCCAAGAAACAACAGTCTTTGAATTTGATAAATTAGCCAACCGTGTGCGTGAATTAGCGTTCTTGAATAAAGGATTAAAATTAACGATTACAGATTTCCGCGAAGAAGAGCCAGTGAGAAAATCATTCTGCTACGAAGGCGGGATTAAGAGCTATGTTGAACACTTAAATAAATCAAAACAAGTATTATTCGAAGAACCAATTTACGTGGAAGGAGAACAAGATGGCATTAAAGTAGAAGTGGCAATGCAATACACTTCTGGATACCACACAAACCTTCTCAGCTTCACGAATAATATCCACACTTATGAAGGTGGTACTCACGAATCAGGGATGAAGACGGCCTTAACACGTGTGATTAACGATTACGCGCGTCGTCAAAAATTGATGAAAGAAAACGAAGAAAAACTAAGCGGTGAAGATGTCCGTGAAGGGTTAACAGCCGTTGTTTCTATCAAACATCCTGATCCACAATTCGAAGGACAAACAAAAACGAAATTAGGAAACTCTGAAGCTCGTACGATTACAGACCGCCTGTTCTCAACACACTTCGATAAATTCTTAATGGAAAACCCTCAAGTCGCACGTAAGATTGTCGAAAAAGGGATTTTAGCTTCGAAAGCACGTCTTGCTGCAAAACGTGCGCGTGAAGTGACTCGTAAGAAATCTGGTTTAGAAATTTCAAACTTACCAGGTAAATTAGCAGACTGCTCAAGCAATGACCCAACGATTTCTGAATTATTCATCGTCGAAGGGGACTCTGCGGGTGGTTCAGCAAAACAAGGACGTTCACGTCATTTCCAAGCGATTTTACCAATCCGCGGGAAAATCTTGAACGTTGAAAAAGCAACACTCGATAAAATTTTAGCCAACGAAGAAATTCGTTCGCTCTTTACAGCGATGGGAACTGGTTTTGGTGGAGATTTTGATTTATCGAAAGCTCGTTACCAAAAATTAGTCATCATGACCGATGCCGATGTCGATGGAAGTCACATTCGTACATTGCTCATTACTCTTTTCTATCGTTATATGCGCCCTGCAGTGGAAGCTGGATATATTTATATCGCGCAACCACCTCTTTACAAGTTGAAACAAGGTAAAAACGAATACTACATTCAAAATGATAAAGAGCTTGAAGAAAAACTAAAAGAATTACCAGCACATCCAAAACCACAATTATCACGATACAAAGGTCTTGGGGAAATGGATGCGGAACAATTATGGGAAACAACCATGAACCCTGAAAACCGTTCAATGTTACAAGTATCTGTGGAAGATGCTGCAGAAGCGGATCAAATTTTAGATATCTTGATGGGTGACCGTGTAGAACCACGTCGTGAATTCATCGAAAGCAATGCGAAATATGTCAATATGGAAGATTTAGATATCTAATCCAGTAATCGAATTTGAAGAGAAGAATAGAAAAGGAGACGAATTATGTCTGAAGAAGTGAAACACTTTGAAGAAACTTTTGAATCAACTGATTTAGTACAAACGATGCGTAAATCATTTCTAGAGTATTCGATGAGTGTTATTGTATCGCGTGCCCTACCAGATGTACGCGATGGATTAAAACCAGTACACCGTCGTATTTTATATGGAATGAGTGAACTTGGAGTGACACCGGACAAACCGCATAAAAAATCTGCGCGTATTGTCGGGGACGTAATGGGTAAATATCACCCACACGGTGACTCTGCAATTTACGATGCCATGGTTCGTATGGCACAAGATTTCTCATACCGTTACCCATTAATCGATGGACACGGTAACTTTGGTTCTGTCGATGGAGACGGCGCCGCTGCGATGCGTTATACAGAGGCTCGTATGAGTAAAATTGCTCTTGAAATGCTTCGCGATATTAACAAAGATACGATTAATTTCCGTGATAACTACGATTCAACAGAACGTGAACCGGAAGTATTACCAGCACGTATTCCAAACTTATTAGTAAACGGTGCAACAGGGATTGCCGTAGGGATGGCGACAAATATTCCACCACATAACTTGGCGGAAGTCATCTCTGCTCTTCACTTATTAATGAAGAACCCTGATGTCACAACGACTGAATTGATGGAAGCTCTCCCTGGACCTGACTTTCCAACTGGAGGACTTGTCTTAGGTAAATCTGGAATTCGTCGTGCGTACGAAACAGGACGTGGATCGATTACGGTTCGTGGACGCGTACAAATCGAAGAATTGAAAAACGGAAAAGAACGCATCATCATCACTGAATTACCATATATGGTAAATAAAGCGCGTTTAGTAGAACGTATCGCACAATTACACCACGAGAAGAAAATCGAAGGCATTACTTACTTAAACGATGAATCTGACCGTGTCGGAATGCGTGTCGTGATTGAAGTGCGTCGTGATGTTTCCGCATCCGTTGTATTAAACAATTTATACAAATTAACACCATTACAATCCAACTTCGGATTCAATATGCTTGCGATTGTAAATCAAGAGCCAAAAGTATTGAGCTTAAAAGAAATTTTACGCCACTACTTAGATCACCAAGAAGAAGTCGTTCGTCGTCGTAGCTTATTCGATAAGAAAAAAGCAGAAGACCGCGCTCATATTTTAGAAGGGTTACAAATCGCCTTAGACCATATCGATGCGATTGTGGCCATCTTAAGAAGTTCAGCAAGTGGAGATATCGCTAAAGACCGCTTCATGAATGAATACGGCTTAAGCGATAAACAAGCACAAGCAATTCTTGATATGCGTATGGTTCGTTTAACAGGATTAGAACGCGAGAAAATCGATGCAGAATACAACGAATTACAAGCAACAATCCAATACTTAGAAAAAGTATTAGCGAGCGAAGAACTTCGTTACGAAATCATCGAACAAGAACTTCTTGAAATCCAACAACGTTTCGACAATCCTCGTCGTACAGAATTATTAGTCGGAGAAGCATTAAGCCTTGAAGATGAAGATTTAATCGAACAAGAAGATGTCGTGATTACATTAACGAAGAATGGATATATCAAACGTCTTGCAAACACTGAATTTAAGGCGCAACGCCGTGGAGGACGTGGGGTTCAAGGAATGAGCGTCCATGATGATGACTACGTGGAAAATATGATTTCATGTTCAACACACGATTCACTCCTCTTCTTTACGAATACAGGGAAAGTTTACCAAGCAAAAGGGTATGAAATTCCTGAATATAGCCGTACTGCAAAAGGATTACCAGTTATCAACTTATTAAACATTGATTCAGCTGAGAAAATCCAAGCGATTATCAGTGTTCCTGAATCAGATGAATCAGAACGTTACTTGTTCTTCACAACATTACGTGGAACGGTTAAACGTGTTCGTCTATCAGAATTCAAGAATATCCGTACAAATGGTCTACGTGCCATCCAATTACGCGAAGATGATGAACTCATCCGTGTAGTAGTCACAAGCGGAAATGATGGCATTATCCTTGGAACTTATCATGGTAACGCTGTAAGCTTCCATGAAGATAAAGTTCGTGCGATGGGTCGTACCGCTTCAGGTGTTCGTGGGGTTTCTCTACGTGAGGGCGACTATGTTATCGGAATGGATATTTTAACGCCAGACCGTGAAGTATTAGTGGTCAGCGAGAAAGGGTACGGAAAACGTACAGCTGCGAGCGAATACGCATTGAAAGGCCGTGGAGTGAAAGGGGTTCGTACACTTCGTATTACCGATAAAAATGGACCACTTGTCTGCCTACGTACCGTAACGGGAGACGAAGACTTACTCATCATGACCAATAAAGGGGTTATCATCCGATTCCATGCCGAAGACGTGTCTCAAACAGGCCGTGGCGCACTTGGAGTTCGTATGATGCGTCTCGATCAAGATGCGATTGTAAGTTCATTAGCGATTGTAGACCGCGAAGAAGAAACAGAAGAAGGAACTGAAGCCACTGACTCATCGACTGAATCAGCAGCAACAGAAACACCAACTGCATCTCTTTCAGATGAAGCTATCAAAGGCAACATGAAAGACTTTGCGCAACAATTAGTCGACGAAGAAAACGAATAATAAGTACACAAAAAGCCATCAGAAATGATGGCTTTTTTGTTTTTGATTATTTTTTATCCTCTTTTAAAAATATTTTTCCGAGAATTAAAGCTAGTAGTAAGATGACAGAGATAACATGACGATACATTTTTATTCACCTACCTTTTCTTATTTTTTTGCCAGTTATACTACTTCTAAAATAATAAAGCGCTTTTTTATTAAGAGTATTTTAGCATAAATCCTCTTTTTAAAT
>CAJZJI010000025.1 GCA_916049935.1 uncultured Streptococcus sp.
ACTTCGTCGATCAAAACTTAGAACTCTTCGACGATGAAAAAATGCAAATGCTCTTTAGAAATTCTAACAAGGGACGTAAATCCCCACATACCATCATCCGACAAGAATCAAAGAGTAAATATAAACGTCCGATGAGACCGGGAGAAGACTAGGCAGAAAGACAGAAGACAAGAAAAACCTCACAATGTGAGGTTTTTCTGCTTCGTCGTCTTTCGCCCGCACAGTTTATTAGACTTTCTTGAATCACGAGTGATGAAAAGAATGTCAATAAACCACTGCGCGATGTGAGCCCTCCTTACCCCACTGCATCTAAGTCAAAGCACACACCCTTTGAATGCACCATGAAAATTATCATATATGATAATTTCACCATACGTATTTATCTGACAGAATTTATTTTATTGCACAAAAAAATCCCCACATCTGTGGGGATTTTGTCTTATCGAATACCTAACGCAATTCTTGCATAGCGTGACATTCTATCTGGACTCCATGCTGGATACCAAACGAGTTTCACATCAATTGTTTTCACTTCTTCAATCTCTGCTAACGCGCGATGAATCTCATCTGTAATAATATCTGCTAGCGGACATCCCATTGTTGTCAGAGTCATATCCACTTGGCAATGCCCTTCTTCATTCAAATCAACACGATAAATCAACCCAAGATTTACAATATCAATTCCAAGCTCTGGGTCAATCACTGTCTCCAACGCTTCTAAAATCTTCTCTTGCATTACTTCTGCAGCATTTTTATTTTCTTCTGTCATCTTCTACTCTCCTATTGAAATACTCTTTGGAAAAAGTCAGCAACATCTTCAAACACTTGATGTGGCACAATATGCCCTTGACCTGGTGTTTCATGCCACTCTACATTTTTCGCATATGGTTCGTCTTTAATGGTTTCATAAAATTCTTTATTCAATTCATATGGTACTTTATCATCTGTAGTTCCATGCCATAAGTATAACGGACGTCCATTAATTCGTTCCGGATGTTTCGCTTGCGCCATCGCATCTAAGAAGGCTTTATTCTTTTCAATCTCAGCTTCTAGCGCATCACATTGCTCTTGTGTTGCTCCTGTCATCCAAACCGATGAAATTGTCCATTTAGCAAAACGAGCAGGATCCGCATTCCCCATTAAACTCGCTGCTGCTGTGATATCAGGATATTGATTGAACAACGCGTATGTTGAAATACCACCCATACTTAAACCAGACACCCCAAACTTCGCTTCATCTAAGAGCCCGCGTTGTCTCATTTCTTCTTTTATAATAGGAAGTTCTTTAATGTTATTAGCTACAATTTCCCAGATTTCGCCACCAATCAAGCGCACACCACGGTCTCCGTGTAAGTGTTGGTCTGGTAAAATCGCACGCATTCCACGTTTAGCTAACTCTACTCCAATCGTTACGACACGGTCTTTACTGCCTGTCCAGCCATGATAAAACACAACGATGGGAAGCACTTGGTCTTTCAACGATGCATCTACGACTTCAGCGTACGGGATTCCATTTACTTCACGATAATCAATTTGAATCATAACTTCCTCTTTCTTATTTCATCTAAAATATGGTAAACTTATACAGATATTGTACTTGATGGAAACTTTGAAAACAAGTTTTCGCTTTTAGAAAATCACTTTGAAAGGAGAAAGAATGGAAAAGAAACTCATTGCCATCGACCTTGATGGAACTACATTAAACAACAACTCAGAACTGACACAAGAAACAATCGACACCCTTCATGCCGTGAAAAACTTAGGTCATGAAGTAGCTATTGTCACTGGTCGTCCTTACCGTAATTCAAAACAATATTACGATCAGCTAAATCTTGGTGGCCCAATCGCAAACTTCAACGGTGCCCTTTGCCATATTCCAGGAATGCCTGAATGGGATGGAAAATACCACATTACTCTCGATTCAGAATTCGTACTCGATTTAGTAGCCTTTAACAAAACACTGCCTGTCGATTACTTAATGGTCGAAGGAACAGAGCTTGTGTATTCAGATATGGAAGAACTCCCAGAATGTCCATATTATCCAAAAGACCAAAAGCCAATCGTGATTGATAAAAACACAAAACTTAAAGAACAACCAACAGCCGTTGCTCTCTTCTCTGATGTTGAGAAACAACCAGAGATTAAATCAAAAATCTTAGACCGCTATGATAACGATATTGAAATCCGTACTTGGGGTGGAAGTTTCCCATGTCTTGAAGTGATTTCACCAGGCATTCATAAAGCGAAAGCCATTGAACACTTGTCGCGTTACTTTGGAATTAAACAAGAAAATATTCTTGCCTTTGGTGACGAAAACAACGATTTAGAAATGATTGAATACGCAGGACACGGCGTTGCAATGAAAAATGGAATTGATGAATTAAAAAACATCGCAAATGCCATCACTCCATTCACAAATGACGAAAATGGATTGGCGAAATATTTACAAGAGTACTTCAACCTAAAAGGCGCATAAGAAAAAAACGATAAGGTTACAGACAGAATCGTCTATATACCTTATCGTTTTTTATTTTGCTAAATATACCGAAATAAATTGACTCACAATCGTGAAGTAAACCAACACAGATGTTAAGTCGTTAACAGTTGTAATAAATGGTCCACTGGCAATGGACGGATCAAAGTTGAATTTCTCCAACGCAAATGGAATACAAGTCCCTGTTAATGCCGCTACGAAAATCGAAGCAAACATCGCAAATCCAATAATACCACCAAGAACGATGCTACCGTGCCATAGACTCACAATCCCAAATACCATTCCCCCAGAAATCAATCCGATACCAAAGCCTGTTGCCCCCTCTTGCACGAGTACTTTCCAGAAAGACTGTTCCTCTTCGTGAAGACCAATCTTACGAATCGCAACCGCAAGTGATTGTGTCCCCGTATTCCCGGCAGTACCAGTAATTAAAGTAATAAAGATGGCAAAGATACTTGCTTGTTGAATAATCGGTTCATAATGTCTAAAGAGGACTGCTGTTACAGTACCCATGATAAGAAGCGTCACAATCCCCGGTAGACGGTTGACAATCCCTGCCCACACGCCTTGGTGTGCTTCATCAACGTTTACCCCGGCAAGACCTGAGTAATCGCTCGTCGCTTCTTCTTCGATAACATCCAACGCATCATCGACGGTGATAATCCCAACTAATGTATTCGTATCATCGACTACTGGAATGGCAAGGAAGTCATAGTCTTTAATCGTTTGAGCTACTTCTTCTTGCGCATCATTGACGTGCACGGTTACGACACGGTCAATCATGATATCTTTGACGAGTTTTTCGTCTGGTTTCACGATTAGGTCTTTTAGCGTAAGAATCCCTGTTAAATGATTTTCATCGTCAGTGACATATACATAGTAGATTGTTTCAGCGTCTTCGGCGAAACGTTTTACCGTTGCCATCGCTGTTTTTAAGGTATCTGATTCACGCACGGCGATAAACTCAGTCGTCATCATCGCCCCTGCTGTTTCGTCTTCATAGTTTAATAATTGACGGAGTTCACTTGCCGTTTTATGTGGCATCAAGCGTAAATAAGTGCGGACATTTTCTTCCCCTACTTGCTTCAACACGTCTACCGCATTATCGGAATACATTTCCGCAAGCATTCGTGAGGCATAAGCTTCGTCCATCTCGCTTAAATACTCTTCAACGTCTTCTACGTCTTCTTCTAGTAGTTCGAACACCATTGCCATTTCTTCAGGATTCAGAAATTGGTAGGCTAATTTACGTTCTTCCAGTGTTAAACTTAAATAAATTTGCGCTTGGTCGTACGTATGATTCTCAAAGAAAATCTCACGGAATTGTTGTTTATCTTCCGTTGCCAAGGTGTGTTGAATTTGCTCTAAAATATCTTCAAATTCATATACGATTTCGCTCAATGGTGATTCTCCTCTCTTTATCGCTTGTGGGCTTTAATCCACTCGTCCATATCTTTGGGCAGTGGCGCCACAACGGTAATTTCTTTTTTCGTCATTGGATGAATAAACGTAAGCGAGTGACAATGTAAGGCTTGGCGGTCTAAAATCTCGTCTTTCACCCCACCATATAAATCATCTCCCACAAGTGGTGCACCCATCCATGAGAAATGAACACGAATCTGATGCGTACGCCCAGTGTGTAATAAAATCTCGACAAGGTCCGCTCCATCAAGCGTTTCTTTCTTCCAATATTCTGTTAGCGATGGTTTCCCATCTTCTGATACACAACGATTAATAATCGACCCTTCATGTCGGCCAATCGGCGCATCAATCATGCCATGTTCTTCGAGTGTAGCTGTGTCATGCACAATTGCTAAATACTTCTTCTCAATGGTTTTGTCTCGTAAGGCTTGATCCATCCACGCATGGACAACTCGGTGTTTGGCAAACATCATCACTCCCGTTGTATCACGGTCAAGACGCGTCACCACATGCGTAATTTGGTCCGCATAACCACGTCTCTTATAGTATCCTTTCACACGATTCGCCATCGAATGGTCTGGATGCAACTTCGACGGAATCGAAGCCGTTCCAACAGGCTTATTGATAATGAGTAAATAATCATCCTCGTACAAAATATCAATCGGCACTTCACTTGGAATCACGGTCTCATGTTCTCCAGACGGCGGAATCACCATCGTTAGGACATCTCCTGGCTGAAGCGTCTTTAGGACAATCTCATGACGACCATTTATCAGTAAGTCTCCATGCGTTTTCACATGGGCAAGAAACGTTCTTGAAATCCCCACTTCTTGTAAGAAGGAACGCATCATCATCGGATACTCGTATGGGTAATTCCACGTTAAAATCAACGGACTTCCTCATTTCCGCGGCAGTTCACTTCACGCGAACCGATAAACGCATCTTCCACACGATCCCAGAATGGTGTATGACGATACGCCGCAAACGAAATGCGCTCTCCACTAATCTGTAATTGAATTTCTTCAATCTCATTTGCATCATACGTTAAATGGTCAATTGCCATCACCATGCCCTCTTTACTTTCAGGACGTAGCGTTAAGACATTATCTTTCGCAAAAATCATTGGCGAACTAAGAGTACGATACACACGATTATTAATCGACGCCATTTCTGTCATCTGCATCACTTCTGCACGCGGATGCACCACGGCTCCTCCTAGAGATTTGCTTAAACCAGTTGACCCTGTTGGTGTTGCCACACAAAGCCCATCTCCACGGAAGTTTTCGAATAACTCGCCATTAATATACACTTCGCATAAAAGCGTGCCATTCACTTTACGTAAAGTTGCTTCATTCAAAGCTGCATAGCGAATAACATCTCCGCTTTTGAACTTCACATTCACATCGAGTAATGGATAGCTCACATGCTCTCCTTTGTCTTGTTTCAATGACTCGATTAATTGGTCCACTTCGAAGTTTCGCCAATCTGTGTAAAATCCTAAGTGACCTGTATGAATCGCCACAAAACGGATACGATCTAATTGATTGCGATAATGATGAAAGGCTCCTAAAAGCGTTCCATCTCCGCCGACCGTAATCACGACATCAGGACTCACATCATCTCGCTCAAAACACCCTTCTTGGCATAAGCGGTCGAAGGCATTCATGACTTCTTTTGTTTTTTCTGTTTGGTTTCCATATAAACCGACTTTCATCATGAGTCCCTCCGTTTCTTACGTTTACGCTGATTTTCTTTATTAATCGCAAAAATATATTGCGCTTCTTGAATCTCTTCTCTAATTTGAGACATCTCTTCATCAAGTAAGAACGCCGCTTCTGCAGCACGTTCCAACCGCTCATGAATCGTATCAGGGAATTCCCCTTTATATTTATAGTTTAATGAGTGCTCAATCGTTGCCCAGAAATTCATCGCTAGCGTACGAATTTGAATTTCCACAAGGATTTTTTCTTCTCCTTCGATTCGTTGCACTGGATATTCCAATACAATATGGTATGAACGATAGCCACTCGCTTTTTTATTTTGAATATAGTCACGTTCAATTACAATATCAAAGTCATTCCGCTGACGAATCAAGCGAACCACTTCATAAATATCATCGACGAACTGACACATAATCCGAAGACCAGCTATATCTTGTACACCTTCAAGGAATTCTTCTCTAGGAATATTACGAACTTGCATCTTTTCTACAATACTATCTGGAGTCTTCACACGGCCCGTGATAAATTCAATCGGTGCGTGTTTCCCTTCTTGACGATACTGACGTCTAATTCCCTTTAATTTAATTTTTAATTCCTCTATTGCTTGATAATACGGAGCTAGAAAGGCTTCCCAGTCTTCTACAAGGGGTGTTTCCCATGTTTCCATATTTTCACCTACTTTTTTTCATTTCCGTTCTCTATCATACCATATTTTATGGGGAATCATGACAAATTAAGGCGATTTTTTTCAAATCTGTCATAAAATGAGCTACAATAGAACACTAAAGGAGGAACGGTTATGCCAGAAATCGAAAAAGAGTTTAAAAACTTACTGACAAAAGAGCAATACGAGGCTATTGCGGGCGACTATCAATCAGTCTTTACAAAGGACGTCACGCAGACAAATAGTTACTACGACTACGAAGGTCTCCTCCAACAAAATAAAATGGCCCTTCGCATTCGCATTGTCGAAGGAAAAGAAACCGGCGAAATTACGTTAAAGATTCCTCAAAGTAGCTTAGAGGTTCTTGAGTATACCGAAGTCCTTCCGGTAGACATTCTAAATGCGTATAACCACGACAAACAATTCGCGCTTCCAACGTCCCTTCAAGAAACATTGGAAAATAAAGGCATTACACTTCAAACTGTGAATCAAACGGCGCTTCTTACAACGCATCGATTGGAAGGTGCCCTTTCCGAAAATGAATGGCTTATTCTCGATGAGAGTCATTATAACGGGAAGGTTGACTATGAGACGGAAATGGAAGTTCGTAGTCTCGAACTTGGCGAACCGGTATTTTTAGGCATTTTGGAGAAATACAAAATTGAACGACGCCAAGCAGAAAGTAAAATTAAACGAGCATTGTCCACGAGATGAGTACAAACGTCACTCGTTGTGCAAATTATTCTGACATTTCAACAAAATATGTTACAATGATGTTACAAAGTTAGTTAGGGAACAGGGGTGTAGGATTTTGAGTACTTCAAAAACAAAAAATCTATCAGAACACACTTCACACGAAAAGATTTTCGAATTATATTTATTCGTGAATCCATTGGGATCATATTGTTATCGCTGTGAAAATGAACTATTAAAATTTGTTCGTAATTCTG
This sequence comes from uncultured Streptococcus sp., assembly GCA_916049935.1. Classification (GTDB taxonomy): domain Bacteria; phylum Bacillota; class Bacilli; order Lactobacillales; family Aerococcaceae; genus Granulicatella. The sequence continues at coordinate 7,252 of CAJZJI010000025.1, forward strand.
AGTTTAAGGTACATTACCAATTCGTAACGTTTCATAATTTACAAACGGTTAATCAATATATGAAAAACCAAAAGCTCGATGAAACGGACTTAGATTTAAGAAACGAAATCTATACGAAGATATATGATGCAGCTCTTTCGTATAAAGCTGCCCTCTTACAAGGAAAACGTCCTGGTCGTCAATTCTTATTTGAGTTGCAACACCAAATTCAACATCATAATCGTGACTACAGCAAAGAGTTACTCGATGAAATTTTAGACAATATTGAAATTGATAAGAAAATGTTTTACGAAGATAAAGCCAGTCCTGCTGTGAAAACAGCGTATGACCGTGACTTACAAATCGCACAAGAGATGAATGTAACGCACACTCCTTCACTTGTCATCTTCGATAATTCAAATCATTCATACGGAATCTTACTGGCCAACAGTATTACGGCTGACACCATTAGTGAAATTTGTAATGGCGAGCCTCTTCCTGAATGTCCAGAAGTCAAACGACTTGTAGAAGTTCGTTCACGCCACAACTTAGCAAAAGTCGTGAATATGAATCGTTAAACGAAATAAACTCCTCCATTTGGAGGAGTTTTCTTTATATACTCTATATAACAAAACAACTCCGAGAGTAGGAACTCTCGGAGTTTGTTTTGTTATTCGCTCATAAGAGCCTCAAGTTGTGCTAAGCGTTGTTCGAATACGTCGAATGCGTCGTATAAGTAGTCTTTCTTC
>CAJZJI010000026.1 GCA_916049935.1 uncultured Streptococcus sp.
TGTATTGCACAGGACTAAGTCCTTTTAGTTTTACCTTAATTCGTTTGTTGTTGTAGTAATCAATGTAGTCAACAATAGCTTGTTCCAATTGGTTAAGTGCCTTAAATGTTTTCTCATCTATGTCAGTCATCATGATGACCAAATTCACGCGCGCTATCCTTTCTTGCTCTACATCATTGCTCTTGCGACATTCATCAATATCATTACAGCGATATCTAATATCATTCGTATCCGGAAATTTCATTCTCCAGAGCTCAAATCTAGTAAAAATATCAGTTTTGCTTCCTCTCTCTTTTCTATCTTTTTCTTGCAAACCATGATGATGAAAGAGTATGGAAGTGCCGATATTCCTCAAAAAATTGCTTTTATGAATATCACTTTGGGAAGTGTCGTTTTCTGCGTACTCGTCATTATTGGCGCCTATATGATTGTAAAATCAAGAAAAGCAAAGCGAAATTTATAAAGTGTGAAAAGGAGTGAAAACTTTATTTTTTCTAATTAAAATAGCGGAACAATTAGAATTGGAAGATCCGTTTACAGGAAAATATAAATAGGTGCTCGTCGCAGGCCACACGAGCGCCTTGAGGCGTCGCTCTGAGATCAGAGCTATGCCCGAAATTGAAAAGCCACCCGCTAAGCCACTGGATATTTATTATGGGAGAAATTATCATATATGATAATTTCGCAAAGTGTGCTTCATCGATTTGGTTCGCCTTGAGGGTCCATGGTATAATGAATAAGATAAAATAAGAAATGGGGAAACCACATGAAACCATTTGATTACATCGTTGTGGGTGCTGGATTATTCGGTGCGACCTTTGCGCATGAAGCAGCGACACGCGGTTATAAAGTAAAAGTGATTGAGAAGAGAAATCATATTGCGGGGAATATTTATACAAAAGAAGTGGAAGGCATTCAAGTGCACGAATACGGTGCGCATATTTTCCACACGAGCGACAAGAAGATTTGGGATTACGTGCATCAGTTTGCGACATTTAATCGCTATACCAATACTCCAGTTGCCAACTTCAACGGAGAAATCTACAACTTGCCCTTTAACATGAATACTTTCAATAAATTATGGGGTGTGGTGACGCCACAAGAAGCCGAAGCGAAAATTGCTGAACAGCGTGCGGTACTCGGGGACAAAGAGCCTGAAAACTTAGTAGAGCAGGCGATTTCTCTTGTTGGGGAAGATATTTACTACAAGCTCATCAAGGGCTATACGGAGAAACAATGGGGACGTTCGGCTACAGAATTACCAGCATTTATCATTCGCCGCTTGCCGGTTCGTTACACTTACGATAACAACTATTTTAACGATACGTACCAAGGGATTCCGATTGGTGGCTATACGAAGATGATTGAAGCCATGCTGGACCATGAGAATATCGAAGTCGAGTTGAATGTTGATTTCTTTGCGAAAAAAGATGAGTACTTAAGTAGTGGTGCCAAAATCGTCTTCACGGGAATGATTGATGAGTTCTTCGATTATGAACTAGGCACATTAGAATACCGTTCGCTCCGTTTTGAAACAGAAGTCGTGGACGTGGAGAACTATCAAGGAAATGCGGTAGTAAACTATACAGACCGCGAAACGCCATACACTCGTATCATCGAGCATAAGCATTTCGAGTTTGGCACGCAGCCCAAAACGGTGATTACGCGTGAGTATCCTGCCGATTGGAAAGTGGGAGACGAGCCTTATTATCCAGTGAATAATAAAGTCAACAACGACTTGTACGCGCAGTATAAGAAATTAGCGCAGACGGTTCCGCAAGTGATTTTCGGAGGACGCCTTGGACAGTATCGTTATTACGATATGCATCAAGTCATCGCCGCAGCACTAGAAACTGTCGATAAAGAATTCCGTTAAACGCAAGAACACCATATTTGGTCATGGCCAAATATGGTGTTTTTCGATTCTACAGGAGAGATAAAAGTAGTCGGTGTAAGAAATGCAATGAAGCTTAATAGAGAAAAACGTGTGTAGTTTATAAATAGTGAAACCGAAGAATCTTGCGGATTTCATAACCACAATAATGGGGAATGGTATTAAATGCGAAAAAAGCTGGAGTTAGTAATTTATTCCTTACTCCAGCTTTGAGGCTTTAAAGGTGAGAGACTATAGGCTCGAACCGGTACCCCATTATTGTAGTTATGATAAAATCCGCTAGGATTCGTAGGTATCACTAATGATAACTTTTAGATACGTTTTTCTCTATTAAGCATTCACTGTATCTAGTTCTTCGCCGATAGCTTGAAGACGAGAGACAACCTCTTCAAGAGATAGGTTGTGTTCTTTCACATAGCGGTTACGTGGATGAACACGGCATTCATGGCTGCAACCACGTAAGTATTTGTCTTCATTTTCTTCTGAGCAGAGAATTCGACGGTTACATTCTGGGTTTCCACAGTTTACGTAACGTTCGCAAGGTGTACCATCGAACCAGTCTTTTCCAATCACCACTGGGTCTACGTGGTTGATATCAACAGCGATACGCTCGTCGAATACGTACATTTTTCCATCCCATAATTCGCCTTGAACTTCTGGGTCTTTACCGTAAGTTGCGATACCGCCGTGTAATTGACCGACATCTTTATAGCCTTCACGAACCATCCAGCCAGAGAATTTCTCACAGCGAACGCCACCTGTACAGTAAACAACGACACGTTTGTCCATGAATTTCTCTTTGTTATCGCGAACCCATTGTGGTAATTCACGGAAGTTGCGAATGTCAGGACGGATGGCACCGCGGAAGTGACCTAAGTCGTACTCGTAGTCGTTACGAGTGTCTAGTACAACTGTGTTTTCGTCTAATAGAGCTTCTTTAAACTCTTGTGGAGAAAGGTAAGCCCCTGTTGTTTCAAGTGGGTTAATATCGTTATCGAAGTCGTTATCTTCTAAACCAAGGTGTACGATTTCTTTTTTGTAACGAACGAACATCTTCTTGAAGGCTTGCTCGTTTTCTTCGTCGATTTTAAACCATAAGTCTTCCATCCCTGGAAGAGAGTGAACATAGTCCATATATTTTTGAGTTGTTTCGTAATCACCAGATACCGTTCCGTTAATTCCTTCGTCAGCGACAAGGATACGACCTTTTAATCCGATTGATTTGCAGAATGCTAAATGATCTGCAGCGAATTGTTCCGCATTCTCGATTGGAACGTATTTATAATAAAGTAAAACACGAATATCTTTTGCCATATTGTAGTTCTTTCATCCTTTTCTAATTTGTAATGATTTTATTGTACCTATAATGAGAATGATTATCAATGAATTCGATTGTGAAAAACTTCGAAAGGTATTGACATGACGGCGTTTTGGAGTATAATATGTAGTATAATGTTAAATTTATCAGATTGGAGGAGAAATCAATGAACAACTTAAACGTAAAACAAGTACAAGATTTGAGAAACCTTCCAATTTTGGTGAATGAAGTATAGCGCATTTTTATAGATAAGTTTAAGTGAGCCGTTACTTTTTCCATGCGTGGGGAAGGTGACGGCTTTTTTGATGGAGGAAAACGATGAACGATTTATTAAAAGTCATTATTAATTTTATAAAGAAACATCCGATGCGCTACCTTGTTAGTTTTATATTGATGATTGGAAGTAGTATTGCGGCGGTGTACCCAGCGCGTATTATCGGACAAGTCGTCGATAAAATCGTGGCGAGTGAACTGAATGCCCAGTGGCTTGGGACACAGCTCGTGATTTTAGTCGGGATTATTCTTGTGGCCTATATTACGGAGAGTATTTGGACATATTTTATTTTTATTGGGTATTATGAAGTTCAAAAAGAATTACGTGTGAAGTTACTGCGCAATAATTTACGGAAGAAAATTCCGTTTTATGCGCATTTTAGAACGGGCGATATTATTACGCGTAGCAGTGAAGACGTTACAACGATTGGCGATATGATGGGGTTTGGGATGTTTGCATTGATGAACTCTACATTGCTGATGAGCGTATCGATTTATATGATGGTCACAACGATTTCGTTGCCACTGACCATCGCAGCGATTTTGCCACTGCCAATCCTTTCGTATCTTGTGTATAAATGGGGATTCGATTTAGAAGAAGAGTACAACAAGGCGCAAAATGCAGTTTCACAATTAAATAATGAAGTGCTGGAGATGATTGACGGGACGTATGTGATTCGAGCTTACGGACAAGAAGATGCGATGATGGATGAATTTCGTGCGAAAACGAAAAAGGCCATGAAGCAAAATATCGTCGTGGCAGAGATTGAGTCTCGTTTTATTCCACTGGCGCAATTATTCATGATGATTAGCTTTACCATTGCGCTTCTATACGGTGGGTATCTAGTATCGACTGGGGACATTCTAGTCGGGGATGTCATTGCCTTCCAAGTCTATATGGGGTCGATTATGTGGCCGATGTTTATGATTGGCGATATTATCACGAACTATAAACGCGGAAAAGTAGCAACCGAGCGTATTAATGAAGTGTTGAAACATGATGATGAAATTGAACGCGGCGGTACAAAAGCGCTCGAGACGATTGAATCCATTGAGTTTAAGGACTTCAACTTTACGTATCCAGGTGAAGAGTCGCCATTATTAAAAGAAATTAACCTTACATTAAATAAAGGCGAGACGCTTGGGATTGTTGGGAAAACAGGTTCTGGGAAGACGACGCTGTTGATGCAATTATTACATCAATTTCCATACCGAGGAGAGCAGCTTCTCATTAACAGAGAACCATTGATTGATTACGATCCTCAAATGGTGGCAGGTCATTTAGCCTACGTTCCGCAAGAACACACACTTTTCTCACGCACGATTCGCGAGAATATGTTATTCGGGAAAGAAGATGCAACCGATGAAGAAATCTGGGAAGCATTGACGTTGGCGTCCTTTGATGGAGACGTGAAACGCATGCTGGAACAGCTCGATACGATGGTCGGAGAAAAAGGGGTATCTCTCAGTGGTGGTCAAAAACAACGTCTATCGATTGCGCGTGCCTTCTTACGTAACCGTGAATGTTTGATTTTAGATGATGCGTTATCCGCAGTTGATGCGAAAACAGAACGCGAAATTATCTCGCACTTGCAAGAAGAGCGTGGCGGCTGTATGAATATTATTTCTGCACACCGACTTTCTGCGATTCGTCATGCTGATGAGATTATTGTGATGAATGAAGGACGCATTAGTGAGCGCGGTACCCACGAGGAGTTACTCGCACAACGTGGTTGGTACTATGAACAGTACCTGATTCAAGAGATAGAGGAGGAGATCGAATGAAAACGATGAAGCGATTATTAAGCTACCTCCGCTATGAGAAAAAAGGAGTTCTGATTGGACTCGTCTGCCTGTTGATTTCAACCATTGCGACCTTGACAGGACCTCTTGTGGCAAAATATATGATTGATAATGTGATTACACCGATGGGACAATCGCATGTCTTCGATGCTGGAAGTGTACTCCTATGGGTGGGTATTTACGTGGCAGTGAACTTAATTGGAGCGGCTGGTGGATATTTAAACCGTTTATATATGAAGACTCTCTCGAACCGCGTGGCCAAACGCATTCGTGACGAAGTATTCGAACATGTACAAACCTTGCCAGTATCGTATTTCGACCATTTACCTGCCGGAAAAGTGGTTTCTAGAATTACGAGTGATACGGAATCGGTGCGTGCAAACTTTTATGTCAATGGGATTTCGACGCTCCTTAGTACCGTCGTGATGCTCATTGGGGTATACACAACGATTTTCTTATTAAATGCGACGCTTGGATTCGTGTTATTATTCCTAGTTCCGGTGATGATGCTATGGCAGCGAACCGTTGCCGTAATGCAGAAAAAATGCTATACAGAGAGTCGTGAACTGTACAGCCAGTTGAGCGGACAGTTAAATGAAAGCATTCAAGGGGCTGGTATCGTTCAAGCCTTCCAACAAGAAGAAAAAATTGTCGCGGAATATGATGAGACGGCTACGTCTTGGGTAGAGGTTGGTCGCAAGGAATTAATTCTCGATTCTTACTTCTCGTGGAGTTTAGTGAGCTTACTTCGTAACTTTACGCTATTTGGAATTGTGTATTACTTCGGAATGCAATTTATCGGAGGAACACTGGGGATTTCAGCAGGGCTCCTCTATGCGTTTATTGATTATGTCAATCGTATTTATGAGCCAATTCAAACCTTTATGAATGTCGTGTCTGGTTTCCAACAATCGATGGCTGCGGGTGACCGCGTGTTTGAATTGATGGATACGCCAAGCGAGGAAAGTGGCGAAGAGCTCTTCACATTCGACGAAGGACGTATCGAATTTAAGGATGTGAGCTTCGAGTATACGCCAGGAGTACCGGTGTTGAAACACTTGAATTTCACGGTAGAGCCTGGGCAGACGGTGGCCTTTGTCGGTCATACCGGTTCAGGAAAATCTTCTATTATGAACTTGCTCTTTCGATTCTATGACCCAACGAGTGGAGCGATCTTGATTGATGGCAAAAACACGCGTGACTTTAATAGACGTAGTGTTCGAAGCGAGATGGGGATTGTGCTGCAAGATCCATACCTCTTTACAGGAACGATTGCTTCTAATGTAGGGCTTAACAATGAATCGATTGAGACTGAGACGATAAGAGATGCGCTTATTAAAGTAGGCGGAGGTCATCTACTCACGAAGAGTGACAAGGGCTTGGACTACGAGGTAAAAGAAAAAGGGATGGACTTCTCTTCAGGGGAACGCCAACTCATTTCATTTGCTCGTGCGATTGTCTTTGATCCGAAAATCTTGATTTTAGATGAAGCAACTTCGCATATTGATACCGAGACGGAAGAGATTATTCAAAACGCGATTAATGTCGTAAAAGAAGGGCGTACAACCTTTATGATTGCGCACCGACTTTCAACGATTGCTCATGCCGACCAAATCTTTGTGTTGGATAAAGGCGAAATTGTGGAACGCGGAACGCATGATGAATTACTTCAACTGCAAGGGCAATATGCCGAAATGGTGGCTCTTCAAAAAGGCTAATCCTATAGACTCTGTTTCCTTTCGAAACGGAGTCTTTTTTGATGCGTGCGGTAAACAGAATTTTTATTGTTTTTCAAGGGAGTTCATGGTGCATAAAGCCGCCTAGTTTGTTACAATGTGTAGGAAACAGATTGGGGAGAGAGTTATGATTACAAAAGAAGTTATTGAACGCGCTACGGCATATCGCCATCATTTACATATGTATCCAGAAGTATCTGGAACGGAAGTCGAAACGACTCGTTATATCCGCGAAGCCCTAGAAGCAATGGGGCTTACATGCTGGAATTTAAAGTCTAAAACTGGAGTCGTGGCAGAAATCGGGAATGGTGAGGGCCCAACATTGGCCTTACGTGCCGACATCGATGCATTGCCGATTGTCGAACAAACAGGATTAGACTACGCTTCGAAAAATGAAGGAGCGATGCATGCGTGTGGACATGATTTCCATACAGCAAGCCTTCTAGGTGCCGCGCAAGTGTTGAAGGCACAAGAAGCGACTTTACAAGGGAAAGTTCGTTTTATTTTCCAACCGGCCGAAGAGAGTAACCAAGGAGCACGCGCGTTGATTTCTGAAGGCGTACTTGAGGAAGTTGATGCGATTATTGGGTTCCATAACAAACCAGAACTTCCAGTTGGAACCATAGGTGTGAAGGAAGGACCACTCATGGCAGCAGTCGGTCAATTCAAAGCCGAAATTACAGGAGTGGGAACACATGCAGCAGCACCGCACAATGGGAATGACCCAATCGTGACGGCTTGCCAAGTGATTGCCAATGCCCAAGCCATCGTCGCTCGTCATACATCTCCACTAGAACCGGTGGTATTAAGCGTATCTCATATCGAAGCCGGAAATACATGGAATGTGATTCCAGAGAAAGTATTTTTTGAAGGAACGATTCGTACGT
>CAJZJI010000027.1 GCA_916049935.1 uncultured Streptococcus sp.
TAATGAGTTCCTTCTTGAAAGACTCTGAAGACCGTTTAACTTCATTGAAACGTAACACTGAAGGGAAACGTGGGGGCCGTGGCGGTCGCCGTTCATAATGAAACCATCAATCTCTTCTGGTGAAAACTGGAGGAGATTTTTTTGACAGAAAGGAGAGGCCAATGCAACATCAACTAACAGCGTTTTTTAGAAGAAATGTAGAAAACTATACTGAGAAAAAATATGTGCTTGCCGTATCCGGTGGCGTCGATTCGATGGTTCTTTTGAATGCAATGATCACTATATTTGGAGACGATGCAAAAGATCGACTCGTAGTGGCCCATGTGAACTATGGACTAAGAGCGCAAGCCGTGGATGAGGAGCAACTCGTTCATCGTTTTTGCAAGCTGCATCAAATTCCAATCGAGACAAAGCATTGGCAAGAAGCAGAGGGCGTAACAGCTTCTGAAAAATCCTTACGTGATTTTAGATATGATTTCTTCCGCGCAGTGACGAAAAAGCATGAGGCGGACTATTTAGTATTGGCGCATCACCAAGATGACCAAATGGAGACTGTTTTGATGAAATGGTCGCGTGGAAGTACGCTGGAAGGTCTTTCTGGAATGAAGGAAAAACGTTTCGTAAAAGAGTTGGACATTTTACGCCCGTTCTTATCTTATGAGAAAAAAGAACTCTATCAAGAGGCTAAGAAATATGACATTCCCTATTTAGAAGATGAATCGAATGAATCCGATGACTATACAAGAAACAGATATCGTCATCATGTCATTCCGTTTTTAAAAGAGGAAAATCCAAATGCCGGAAGCCACTTCCAAAAGAGTGCGCAAATGATTGCGGATGCTGTGGCGTGCTTGATGCCAATCCTAGAAGAAAAACAAGAACAGCTCTTCCAAAGAGGAAAGAAGAAAGTCACATTCCACCGCGAAGCCTTCCTCAAAGAGCCAATCGAAATGCAACGATTGCTCTTACAACAAGTGCTCATGCAAATGGATACGACGATTTCGGTAGTGCAAATGGAGCAAATCTTAGAAAAAGTAGGTTCCGACAAGGCACAACTCACGCTGGACCTCCCAAATGGCTGGAAGTTCAAGAAACGTTACGAGGAATGTTCGTTTGAAAAGGGACGTCAAAAAGTCGTTCCAAATATCGAATATATATTGGAAAAACCGGAAGATACATTAATTCGTCCAAATGAAGATGAGCAAATCTTGCTCACTACAGGAAAGACGGCTTCCGAGTTTACTATTCCTGTCTATCCAAAGGACTTCCCGCTGACGATTCGTCATGCAAAACCAGGAGACAAGATTGCGCTAGATTCTAGTGAAACCAAGCATCAAAAACTCTCAAGATGGTTTATCAATGCGAAGATTCCACTCGAAGAACGCAAGGAAATTTGGGTGTTGGAAGACGCCTCGAAAAAAATTCGCGCAATTTTGGGCTATCGCTATGCCAAACCGTTGTCCTTTGAAGAGGAAACTGGTAAAATGATTCTATCTTACGAAAACAAAACGAGGTGCACACATGTTAAAAAATGATATGTCAGAAATTTTAGTATCTGAAGAACAATTACAAGAAACAATCAAGAAATTAGGTGCTACGTTAGCGGAAGATTACCGCGGTAAAGATCCGTTAGTCATTTGTATTCTTAAGGGTGCTATTTTCTTTATGGCAGATTTAGTCCGCGCAATGGACTGCAACTTAGAAATTGATTTCATGGATGTATCTAGTTATGGAAATGAATTCGAATCAAGCGGCGAAGTACGTATCTTAAAAGACTTAGGTCAAAGCGTTAAAGATCGTCATGTTATTATCGTTGAAGATATTATCGATACAGGCCGTACTTTAAAACACGTGGTTGAATTATTAAAACACCGCCAAGCAGCAAGTGTAAAAGTGGTGACTTTATTAGATAAGCCAGAACGTCGCGAAGAAGCCATCGAAGCAGATTATGTTGGTGTTCAAGTTCCTAACAAATTTGTTGTAGGATACGGATTAGACTTCAAACAATTCTACCGTAACTTACCATGTATCGGTGTTTTAAAACCTGAATTCTACGAAGATTAAGAAAGAGTTAAACTATTCGTCAATAAAAGTCAAATATGTTATGATAGAACGGTAGTCAAGTAAACTATCGTTCTTCTTTTATAAGAAGATGGGGAGGCAAAATGAATAATAATAACAATCGATCAATATTAAGATCTAGCTTACTGTATATCTTGATTTTCGGTGCCATTGTCATTTTTGTTGGAATGTTTAACGGGGATCAAAAAGGTCCTATAGCAGATATTTCATACACAGAATTTATGCAAAGTCTGAAAAGTGGCGAAATTAAAGATATTAAGATGCAATATTCGAATTCTGTATATACTATTACTGGGGAATATACAAATCCGAAAGAGCAAACAACAGAAGAAGCTAAAAACAAAAATGGCTTATCTATTTTTGATAACCGTACAACAAAGAGCACAAACTTCAAAACAACAGTCTTACCAAACGACTCAACGATTAAAGAAATCAATGAAGCGGCTCAAGCTAAAAATACAAAGGTTGAAACTTTACCAGAAAGTTCAACAGGCGTATGGATTTCTGTATTATTACAAGTCATATTACCACTTGGGGTATTAGGATTCTTACTCTATACAATGTTTATGAGCCAAGGTGGCCAAGGCGGACGTAACAATCCGATGAACTTCGGTAAGAGCCGTGCGACAAATCAAAAGAAACAAAACGTAAAAGTGCGCTTCTCTGATGTAGCCGGTGCTGAAGAAGAAAAACAAGAGCTTGTGGAAGTAGTGGAATTCTTAAAAGACCCACGTAAATTTACAGCGCTTGGTGCTCGTATTCCTGCAGGGGTACTTCTTGAGGGCCCTCCAGGGACAGGTAAAACCCTTCTTGCCAAAGCCGTTGCCGGTGAAGCAAACGTACCATTCTTCTCGATTTCAGGTTCTGAATTCGTAGAAATGTTCGTAGGGGTTGGGGCAAGCCGTGTTCGTGACTTATTCGAAAACGCGAAGAAAAATGCTCCAGCAATTATCTTTATCGACGAAATCGATGCCGTTGGTCGTCAACGTGGTGCCGGAATGGGTGGCGGACACGACGAACGTGAACAAACATTAAACCAATTACTAGTTGAAATGGACGGGTTCGAAGGAACTGAGGGAATCATCGTGATTGCCGCAACAAACCGTTCAGACGTATTAGACCCAGCCTTACTTCGTCCAGGACGTTTTGACCGTCAAATCTTAGTAGGTCGTCCAGACGTGAAAGGCCGTGAAGCGATTCTAAAAGTACACGCCCGCAATAAGAAGCTTGCAAAAGACGTGGACTTAAAAGTAATCGCGCAACAAACTCCAGGATTCTCTGGGGCAGAGCTTGAAAACTTATTAAACGAAGCAGCTTTAGTAGCGGCTCGTCGTGATAAAACAGCTATCGACGCATTAGACGTGGATGAAGCACATGACCGTGTAATCGCTGGTCCCGCTAAGAGAGACCGTGCAATCAGCAAGAAAGAACGCGAAATGGTGGCTTACCACGAAGCAGGGCATACAATCGTTGGTATGGTCTTAAGCGATGCGCGTGTGGTTCATAAAGTAACGATTGTCCCTCGTGGACGCGCTGGCGGATATGCAATCATGCTTCCAAAAGAAGATCGTTTCTTAATGACAAAAGAAGAATTGTTCGAACAAGTAGTTGGACTTCTTGGGGGTCGTGCTGCTGAAGAATTTATCTTTGGCGTGAAAACAACAGGAGCAAGTAACGACTTTGAACAAGCAACAGGTATTGTTCGTAGCATGATTACAGAGTACGGAATGGTGGACGAATTAGGAACTGTTCAATACGAAGGAAATCATCAAGTATTTATCGGACGTGACTATGGTCAAACAAAAGGTTACTCAGATCAAGTGGCGTTTGAAATCGACAATGCAGTACGTCGTATTATGAAAGAAGCGCATGAAAAAGCACTTCAAATTCTTGAAGAACATAAAGAACAATTAGAATTAATTGCTCAAAAACTTCTAGAATTAGAAACATTAGACGAACGTACAATTAAATCACTTTTCGAAACAGGTGAAATGCCAGCTCCAATCGCGGAAGATGAATATCCAAGTGAAACAGAAGCGGCAAGTTTTGAAGAAACTAAAAAAGCCTTAGCAAAACGCGATGCGGAACAAGCAGAAGGCAAAGAGGTTCCAGAAGAACATGAAGAAGTCGAAGTAGCAGATGTTACCGAGGCTCCAAGTGAATTCGAAGGACCAACAGAAAACGAATAACACAAAGGGTAGGAGAGCTGAGGCTGTTGTCACAGCTCTTTTCCTTTAAAAAAGGAGAGACAAATGGCAGATTCATTATTAAAAGTATTAGCGTTCAATGATGAGGTCAAAGCCGTTGCTATGGTTGCCACAGATGCAATCGCAGAGGCGCAACGCAGACACGACACTTGGAGTTCTGCAACAGCGGCGCTTGGACGTACGATCATCGGAACACAATTATTAGCAAGTAGCTTAAAAGGCGACGAACGCATCACGGTTCAAGTGAACGGGGACGGCCCTGGTGGAAAAATCATGGCCGATGCAAATGGCCGTGGGGAAATGCGTGGTTATATCACGAACCCTCATGTGAGCCTTGAATTAAACGACAAAGGAAAATTAGATGTCCGTGGTGTCGTTGGAACAAACGGTACGATTACTGTCATCAAAGACTTAAATATGAGAGAACCATTCTCTGGTCAAGTGCCAATCGTGGACGGGGAACTTGGAATGGACTTCACGTATTACTTAGCAGTCTCTGAACAAATTAATGGGGCTGTTGGGGTATCGGTTCTTGTGAATCCAGATGAAACGGTTCGTGCAGCAGGTGGTTTCATGATTCAATTATTACCAGGGGCGAGCGAAGCGACGATTTCAGAAATCGAACGTCGTATTAGCGAGATTCCAATGGTTTCAAAATTGATTGACCAACAAGAACAACCACGCGATATTTTAAACCGATTACTTGGTGAAGAAAACATTCGTGAGTTAGAAGAGATGCCTGTGAAATTCCATTGTGGATGCACGCGTGAACGTTTCAGAGCAGGTTTGATGTCGATTGGGGTAGATGACTTACAACACTTGATTGACGAAGACCATGGCGCAGAAGTTGTGTGTCATTTCTGCGGTGAGAAATATCATTTCGACGAAGCAGAATTACAAGGCTTAATTGATGAAATTAAAGCCAAACGCGAAGAGGCAGACGCTTAATCATTAAGGTTTTAGAGAGTGAGAAGAGGGGATTCCATTTCTTCTCACTCTTTTTGTGTTTTCAGCCGTAAAGCTATACAAATAAAGAAAAACTTAGTATAATACATACATAATACAAACGAGGTGTATAGATGCTTAAACGAATTTTTGCTCGAATGAAAGGTTATTTATTGTTATTTGCAGGGAGCATCGCACTCTTGGCAATAGCTCTAATGCTTGATTTTAAAACATTTGAACAATTTAATTTTTACCGAGATGTCGATTTTTGGAGTCATCCAATTCTCTTAGTGCAGCTAGTAATGGTTGTTATCGTGCTCCTTCTGCTAGGGCAAGTCATCGGATTATCGGTGAAATATTATTTCGCATTTAAGAAATTAGACGAGCTCTTCCCGAATAACGAGTGGGAACAAAAAGATTTTAAAGAAAAAGCAGACTATGTCGATGAAAAATTCGAAGCGATGATTGTAAAAGAAGTACTCATCTTTTACGGAAGCTATTTTACAGTAATTCCGCTAAAAGAATTAAAAGAAATTCATCTATATCGTACGAGTACAGGGCGCCGTGTGTATTATGGAATCAAGTTTAAGTTTAAGACAAGAAGACGATCCTTTGTTCCAAATACATATGGAAAGACATTAGAAGACGGTTATCGTCTCGTTCGAAAGGTGAATTACTTCGTCCCAGTTAAGATTAGGGATGATTGGAAAAATATCAATAGAAAGTAGGAAATAAAGGTGCATAAAGGGTATGTGAGAAGAACAATCTTTCTCTGGGGGTCCTCTCTAATTTGGGTTCTGTTAGGGATTTTCTTTTTTTCTGGAACCATGAAAGGATACATGGGAGGAGAGTCGCTCTATAAGGCCGGAGACATTTATCATTTGAATGATGCGGGCACTTCCGTTGCGATTCGGGTGTTGGATATAGACTCAGAGGCCCTCACTTACGATGGAAAAGAATATTACTTAGTGAAGCATGAAAAAGGGGTTACGCCACTTCAAGCGCAAGCCAAAGACATTCAACAGTTGTTGGATTTGAAAAAAGCGAATCCAAATGACTGGGAGCCTTTAAAACAAGAGAATATTTATTTAAATGTTCGAGTAACGCCAGAAGTAACAAAGGGGCGTAGAGGGAGTAAGACTGTCCATATACCGGCAGTATTGATAGAAGCCTTTACAAGACAATATCGGAAGGGGACTCTCTTACAGACAGAAGACTCTGTACCGCTGGACTTCCTTCATTATTTAACTTTGACATCATTTATAAATCGATTGTTGGAGACGGGGGTTACACTTTTTGTATTTCTATTAGCGTTAGTCTCCTTCTACATTGCGTATAGACGAGTGCGTACATTGAAGGAAGAATACGAGGCATTTGATAAAGAGTTTCCACGATACACTCAAAATATGAAGGCTTTACTAATGGATGCGGATTTTAATGATCCTAAGCTAAAAGTTCTGGTGAAGGATCACAAGTTCGTTTGCTATAATAAGGATTTTAGAGTGATTAAGCTACAGGAAGTACGAAATGTTGAAGTTCGTCGCCAAAAGGCAAAAAGCAGTGTCACCTATGCCATTGATTTTGCTTTTGGAGGGAATAAGAATGTAACCATTCAATTGAAGAATCGTCCAGAAAATGTTCGCCAATTGGTGGATTATTTGAATGAAAAAGAAGGAACCAAAATATCGCTGCCGTTTCAATGGTAATGGGTATCGGTTTAATGAAGACGAGTCAAAAATTTCAATAGAAAGTAGGTTTTAAAATGCATAAAGGGTATGGAAGAAGAACAGGTCCGATATGGGTAGTAGTAGCGATAATGGCTGTAGTGATGATGATTATTGCACGTGCGGGATTCAAATCATTCCAAAGCGCGGAAGACTTATACAAAGCCAATGAGGTTTACTACGTAACAGATAAAGGTTCGTCAGTAGCGATTAAGGTAATGGATATCGATCCAGAACCGCTGGTGTTAAATGGATACAACTATTATTTAGTGAAACATGAACGAGGCGTCGCGGTTTTCGAGGCAAAATCAGATGAATTGAGCAATGTTTTGGAAGCAAAGAAAGCTGCCGGAAACGCAGAGAATGCACTCGAAGCGTCTAATCTTTATTTGAGTGTGCGTGTAACGCCAGAGCAAAGAAAAGGGAAAGGGTCAAACGTCAAGGTGAATGTGACGCCTGAGATGAAAGAAGCCTTTTACAAGAAATACAAAGAGAGCCCGCTGTATTCAGAAAATGCTAAAACGAAAATCGATGAATCCAGAATCTTGAAGTTGACCACTTCTCAGGATCAATGGGGAGACTCGGCATTAACGTTTGTCATGCTTGCAATTGTGCTTGGGCTCATCGGGTTCCAAATTTATCAAACGCGTCGCTTGAAGGCGCAGTATGCACGTTTTGATGCGTACTTCCCTGATTATGCGAACAATATGAAGCAGTTATTGGATGATGCAGAATATGTCGATCCAAAACTCAAAATCCTTGTGATGGAAGGGATTCTTGTGAGCTACGACATTAACTTTACGGTCATTGACTTATCAGAAGTCAGCAAGGCATATCTCGTGTTTGAGAACAGAAGAAAAGGCGGCATGAGGGTTCATTTGCGTTTTGAATATGCAAATAAGAAATACGATTCGATTCTCTTTAGAAGACAATTAT
>CAJZJI010000028.1 GCA_916049935.1 uncultured Streptococcus sp.
GCTTCAGGTGACTGGAGTTCAGACGTGTGCTCTTCCGATCTATTTGAAGATTTCTTCAGGAGTTCCGATTTGTTGAATTTGTCCTTGTTCCATTAACACAATACGGTCTGCTTGAGCTGCTTCATCTAAATCATGTGTAATCGAAATAACCGTAATGTTTTTCTCTTTGTGTAACTTTTGAATTGTCCCGATAACTTCCATGCGCCCCTTAGGATCAAGCATAGAAGTAGCTTCATCAAGAATAATGACAGAAGGTTCTAAGGCGGTTACACCCGCAATCGCTACACGTTGCTTTTGACCTCCTGATAGTCGTGCAGGTTCCTTCGTTCTGAAGTCACTCATTTTCACCATTTCAAGAACGCGTGTCACACGCTCTAACATTTCTTCTCGAGGGAGTCCGATATTTTCTAATCCGAAGGCAATGTCATCCTCTACCGTTGTCCCAACAAATTGGTTGTCTGGATTTTGGAAGACCATCCCTACTGCGCGTCTAGCGTCATATACGGTCTCGTCATTTAAAACAACCCCATTAATCAGAACTTCTCCGCGACCTGCTTCGATAAGCCCATTCATGACTTTGGCTAATGTTGATTTCCCAGAACCATTATGCCCAATGATGGCTAACCATTCACCGCGTTCGACCTTTAAAGATACTCCTGCCAACGCTTCACGTTCATCCTCTTCATGATAACGATAATGGATGTTATTTAACTCAATAATTGTTGATTGCAACGGGGCCCCCCCTTTTCCTTTTCCTATGTATGTATCAAAAATATGTATATATAAAAAAACACACTTTTTCATGATGAAGTGCTCTCCCGCCAAAAAGGTTCGGCGGGAAAACAACGAGCTAGACTAAATAATCTGAGAAAGAATAAGGCTACCTGTTCAGTAGCCCCAGACTTTCCATCTTATAAGCAAGATGATTATTACCATCATGACGCTCTTTTCAACCATCGAAAAGTGTTCGATTGAATGTTTATTAAACTAATTCAATGATAACCATTGGTGCAGCATCGCCACGACGAGGTTCAGTTTTAAGAATACGAGTGTATCCACCTTGACGTTCGCTGTAACGTGATGCTAAATCATTAAATAATTTTTGTAACGCTGTTTCAACAACGATTGATTCGCCTTCTTCACGAACATCTGCTACTTCGTTACGTACAAATGCAGCTGCTTGACGGCGAGCATGTAAGTCTCCACGTTTACCTAAAGTAATCATTTTTTCTACAGTAGAACGGATTTCTTTAGCACGAGCTTCAGTTGTAACGATACGTTCGTTAATAATTAAGTCAGTTGTCAAGTCACGTAATAACGCTTTACGTTGTGAACTTGTACGTCCTAATTTACGATAAGCCATTTTTAATATTCCTCCTTCTTAAGAGTTTCTATTAGTCTTCACGACGTAAGTCTAAATTTAAATCGATTAATTTTTGTTTCACTTCTTCAAGCGATTTACGACCTAAGTTACGAACTTTGATCATTTCCGCTTCAGACTTGCTTGTTAATTCATGTACTGTGTTAATTCCAGCACGTTTTAAGCAGTTATATGAACGAACTGATAAATCTAGTTCTTCAATAGTCATTTCAAGAAGACGTTCTTTTTGAGTTTCTTCTTTTTCGACCATGATTTCCATAGGATGTGCTTCATTTGTTAAATTAACAAAGATATTTAAGTGCTCAGTTAAGATACGAGCCGCTAAACTAACAGCATCTTGAGGAGCGATTGAACCATCTGTCCATACATCAAGAGTTAGTTTATCATAAATATTTTTTTGACCAATACGAGTGTTTTCGACTTGGTAGTTCACTTTACTAATCGGAGTATAAATAGAATCAATTGGGATTACACCAATTGGCATATTATCAGATTTATTGTAGTCAGAGCGAACATATCCACGACCATTTTTAGCATTCATACGAACATGGAAGTGATATCCTTCAGCTACTGTACAGATATATAAATCAGGGTTTAGAACTTGAATGTCGCTATCATGTTTGATATCGCCTGCAGTTACTACCGCTGGACCTTTAACATCAATTTCTAATACTTTATTTTCATCTTCAGTGAAAGACTTCAATGCAATTTTTTTAATGTTTAAAATGATTGCAGCTACGTCTTCAACCACGCCATCTATTGTTGAAAATTCATGTAAAACGCCATCCATTTGGATATCTGTTACTGCAGTACCAGGGAGTGACGATAATAAGATTCGGCGTAATGAGTTCCCTAAGGTAGTACCATAACCGCGTTCAAGTGGCTCAACAACGAATTTACCAAACTTTGCATCTTCGCTGATTTCGATCGTTTCAATTTTTGGTTTTTCAATTTCGATCATGTTTTTTACCCCTTTCAAAACGTACGTTCAATGTGCGATTGTCCGACAAAATTCAACAATAACAATCCATTACACACGACGGCGTTTTGGAGGACGACATCCATTATGAGGGATTGGTGTTACGTCACGAATTGCTGTCACTTCTAATCCAGTAGCTTGTAATGAACGAATAGCAGCTTCACGACCTGAACCAGGACCTTTAACAGAAACTTCTACAGTTTTCATTCCATGCTCCATTGAACCTTTTGCAGCAGATTCAGCAGCCATTTGAGCAGCAAATGGTGTTGATTTTTTAGAACCTTTAAATCCTAAAGCACCTGCAGAAGACCATGAAATAGCATTACCATGAACGTCTGTAATCATAACAATTGTATTATTAAATGTTGAACGGATGTGTGCTACACCAGATTCAATATTCTTTTTCACGCGGCGTTTGCGTACAACTTTCTTTGCCATGAAGAATTAACCTCCTTCTTCTCTAAATTATTTTTTCTTACCTGCAATGGCCTTAGCTGGGCCTTTACGAGTACGAGCATTATTTTTTGTATTTTGTCCACGAACTGGTAAACCACGACGGTGGCGAACTCCACGGTATGAACCGATTTCCATCAAACGTTTGATGTTCAAGTTCACTTCACGACGTAAGTCACCTTCAATTTTTAGTTTATCCACTTCAGCACGGATACGGTCTAACTCATCGTTCGATAAATCGCGAACACGAGTATCTTCACTAACGTTAGCAGCTGCTAAGATTTGTTTTGAAGTAGTAATACCGATACCGTAAATATAGGTTAAAGAAATAACAACACGTTTTTCACGTGGAATATCCACACCTGCAATACGAGCCATACTAATGAGTACCTCCTTATATATTATCCTTGACGTTGTTTATGTTTGGGATTTTGACAAATCACCATAACTTTACCATTGCGTTTAATTACTTTACATTTTTCGCAAATTGGTTTTACTGATGCTCTAACTTTCATTTAAGTTCCCTCCTCTATTTCATTAACGGAGTCCATTATTTAAAGCGATACGTGATTCTTCCGCGCGTTAAATCGTACGGTGATAATTCAACCGTTACTTTATCGCCCGGTAAAATTTTAATGTAGTGCATCCGGATTTTTCCAGATACATGCGCTAAAACCTCATGACCGTTTTCAAGTTCGACCTTGAACATCGCATTCGGTAATGTTTCATTAACAATACCTTCAATTTCAATTACGTCTTCCTTTGCCATGTCTCATCCTCCTTACTTGTAAAAAGTTTTTACGGATTATTTGACGGACTTCTACCGTTATCTAACTTTCTAAGTATACCATTTTAGCTACCATAATTGCAAGATAACTGGCAGTTCCTAGCGAGGTTCGCCCATAATTGATTGAATTGTTTTGAAGAGATTGTCAATGCCGCTTTCTCCATCAACATTACGTAATAAGCCTTTTGCATTATAGTAGTTTAAGATTGGTTTTGATTGTTCAATGTTAATTTGAATTCGATTTTCCACTGTTTCAGGTTTGTCGTCTTCACGTTGATAGAAATCATGAGAACCACAACGATCACATGTACCTTCTACTTTAGGTGGATTATTTGTTTTGTGGTAAGTAGCACCACAGTTACGACAAATAATTCTTCCTGTTAGACGTTGCATTAAGATTTCTGGGTTCACTTCGATGTTAATGACAGCATCGATTGAGCGGTTTAATTCCGCTAAGATTTTATCAAGTGCTTCCGCTTGTGCTTGAGTACGTGGGAAACCGTCCAATAAGAATCCTTTTTCTGTATCGGCTTGTTGTAAACGTTCCTTTACAATGCCGTTTGTTACTTCATCAGGTACTAATTCGCCTTTATCCATGAATGATTTAGCTTTAAGACCTAATTCAGTTTCTTGTTGCATAGCAGCACGGAACATATCTCCTGTTGAAATATGTGGAATTCCGTATGTAGCAACGATTTTTTCTGCTTGAGTACCTTTACCTGCACCAGGTAGACCCATTAAGATAATGTTCATAGTTGCCTCCTAGAATCATAACTGAAGAACTGACAAAACGCATTGCTGCATCTTGTCAATTTCTTCCATTATTCCTCAATAAATCCTTTATACTTACGTTTAATTGTACGTCCTTCAATTTGTCGGCTTAACTCTAACGCTACCCCAACAACGATTAGAAGGTTCGTACCACCAAGCATCAATCCACGTGGTAAGTTCCATAATGCTGAAGCTACCATTGGAAGGATTGAGATACCACCAAGATAAAGAGCACCAACTGTACTCAATCGTAGTAAAGTACCTGAAACGAATTGTTCTGTATCTTTACCAGGACGGACACTTAAAATATATCCGCTAGATTTTTGTAAGTTTTCTGCTACTTTCTCTGGGTTTACTTGTACGAAAGCATAGAAAAATGTAAACACAACAATTAACACTGTGTATAATGTTGCACCAGCAGGTTTTGAAAAATCAAAAATGTTTGTGGCAAGTTGGTACCAGCCAGATTCACTATGATCTTTTGCATACAAACTTAAAATAGTTGACGGCAATGTCATAAATGAACTAGCAAAGATAACCGGAATTACCCCTGCAGAGTTGATTTTTAAAGGTAACCAAGATGTTTCACTTGAACCAGTTGCACGTTTTGAGTATGAGATTGGTAGGCGACGTTGCGCTTGTTCAATATATACTACTAACATAACGACTAAAACAATCGCTACAACTAATGCAGCTGTGAATCCTACTGCACGATAAAAATCAGTGCCTGTACGACCTTGAATTTGATTTACATAGAATTCATAAATATCATGTGGCATTCTTGCTACAATACCTGCGAAGATTAGAACGGAAACCCCGTTACCAATCCCCTTAACGGTAATCATATCTCCCAACCATGTTAGGAACATGGAACCAGCTGTTAACACAAGTGCAATCATTAAGAATGTTTTGACCCCTGGATTGTTAATTAACCCATAGTTTGACCAAACATTAAATCCAAAAGAAATTGCATATGCTTGGAAAAATCCAATCAAAATTGTTAAATAACGAGTTGCCGAATTTAATTTACGACGACCAACTTCCCCTTGTTTAGACCACTCAACGAACGTTGGTAGAATATCCATTTGTAACAATTGGACAACAATGGATGCGGTGATATAAGGCGAAACTCCCATTGAGAACAATGAGAAGTTTGATAAAGCCCCACCACTAAATGTATTTAACAATCCAAAAATTCCTGTTGTTGCAAATGTTTGAATTGCTCCAGCATTTACACCAGGAACAGTAACTTGTGATCCAATACGAAAGATAATTAGAATCGACAATGTGAATAACAGACGTTTTCTAATATCTTTCATTTGAACAGCATTCTTTAGTAGAGTGAACATTAGATCACCTCTACAGTTCCACCTGCAGCTTCAATAGCTTCTTTTGCTGCTTGCGAGAATTTACTTGCTTTTACAGTTAACTTGCGTTCAAGTTTACCATTAGCTAACACTTTGATACCGTCTTTTTCGTTTTTAACGATACCAGCCTCAACTAGTACAGCCGCAGTTACTTCTTGACCATCTTCAAAACGATTTAATGTTTCAAGATTTACAACTGCATATTCTTTACGATTAATATTTTGGAAACCACGTTTTGGAATACGACGGAATAATGGAGTTTGTCCACCTTCGAATCCTAATCTAACGCCACCGCCTGAACGAGCTTTTTGTCCTTTGCTTCCGCGTCCAGCAGTTTTACCATTTCCTGAACCTTGACCTCTACCAACACGGTTACGTTCTTTACGTGAACCTTCAGCTGGTTGTAATTCATGAAGTTTCATGTTCCGGGCACCTCCTCTTATAAGTTTTAAATTAAACTTCCTCAACATCCACTAAATGTGAAACTGTGTTAACCATGCCTTTGATAGCTACGTTAGCTGGTTTAACAACTGTTGAACGAATTTTTGTTAAGCCTAATGCTTTACAAGTATCGATTTGGTTTTGAGGACGTCCAATCAAGCTTTTCTTTAAAGTAATCTTTAATTCTGCCATTTTAATGTCCTCCTTATCCTAAAAGTTCTTCAACTGATTTGCCACGTAATGCAGCAACATCTTCAACACGTTTTAATTGTTTTAATCCTTCGATTGTAGCACGAACCATGTTAACTGGTGTGTTTGAACCTAAAGATTTTGAAGTTACGTCTGAAATACCTGCTAATTCAACAACGGCACGAACTGGTCCACCTGCTGCAATTCCTGAACCGGCTTGAGCTGGTTTTAACAATACGTTACCACCGCAGAAGCGACCGATAACTTCGTGAGGAATTGTAGAACCACTAGTTGGAACTTCAATAAGGTTTTTCTTAGCATCTTCAATAGCTTTACGAATAGCTTCTGGTACTTCTTGAGCTTTACCAGTACCGAAACCAACATGTCCATTATGGTCACCGACAACTACTAAAGCAGCAAAACGTAAACGACGTCCACCTTTTACAACTTTTGTAACGCGGTTAATCGCAACAACACGATCTTCTAATTCTAAGTTTCTTGCATCAATATTAACCATGAAATGTGGATCCTCCTTTTCCTAGAATACTAGTCCATTTTCACGTGCAGCTTCAGCTAAAGCTTTTACACGTCCATGGTATAAGTATCCACCACGGTCAAAGACTACTTCTTTAATATTTTTTTCAAGTCCGCGTTCTGCAATTAATTTACCTACAGCAGAAGCTTCCTCAGTTTTTGTTCCGTTTTCTACATTAGTATCTAAAGTAGAGGCACTTGCTAGCGTCACACCCGCTACGTCATCAATTAATTGAGCGTAGATGTTTTTGTTAGAACGAAAAACGTTCAAGCGTGGGCACTCAGCAGTACCAGAGATTTTACGACGAACACGTGCGTGACGAGTTTGACGCACTTTATTTTTGTCTGGTTTTGTAATCACAATTTTCACCTCTTATTAATTAATCATGCTGCGATAAGCGCAACAAAAGGTAAATAATCGCTAAAATTATTTACCTGTTTTACCTTCTTTACGACGTACAAATTCATCAACGTAACGAATTCCTTTACCTTTATAAGGTTCTGGAGGACGTACGCCACGAATGTTAGCAGCTAATTCGCCAACTTTTTGTTTGTCATAACCTTTAACGATTACTTTTGTATTAGAAGGAACTTCGATTTCTACTCCTTCTTCTGGAGTGAACTCCACTGGATGAGAATATCCAACGTTTAATACAAGTTTTTTACCTTGTAATTGAGCACGATACCCAACCCCGATTAATTCCAATTCTTTTTGGAATCCTTCAGTAACACCAACTACCATGTTGTTGAA
>CAJZJI010000029.1 GCA_916049935.1 uncultured Streptococcus sp.
AGCCTTCTAGTCCTTTTACAAGGGTGCGATTTGTCTCGAGTGGTTTCTTTTTCCAAAGAGTAATCTCTTCCTTTGCCCGTTCCACTAAAGCATTGAATTCCTTCTTGAAGGAATAACGTTTCCAGAAAAAGACAGCTCCTAAAACGATAAGAGGAACACTCCATGTCCAGAAATGGAAGCTCGTGATGGTCACCACGAATTCGAACGTTTCCCAAACGCCAACCTCAAAAATAGTTGCAAATGCACCCCCTATAATCGAAAAAGCGTGCGCATTTTGTAAATAGACACCTGCAAAACAAAGAGCGAATAGTGGCAATAGTAACCGCGCTATTTGATGATTTTTCGGCAAAGGTTCTGCATTTCCTCTTTCTGAAGTCACCTTTTCCAATAATTCTCGGAGTCGATTGGCTGTTTCTTGTGTGACTTTCTTCTTCATTCTTACTCCTTTTATTTTCAAATCCCTTTATTTTATAACCCGTAAGTTTTGTATTTTTTAATGAGGAACTTCGCGCGTTTGACGTAGTCGTTCTCGTTTCCGCTAAGTGCCTCCAGTGCTTCTTGGGCAACCGGCAAGAGTGCGCGGATGTCTTTTTGGATGAAGAGCTGGTTACGTGCGTCTAATGCCTTTAAAAAGAACATCCCGAACATCCAGATGATGACAAGCGGGAAGAACACGAGCATTTCTTCGTTACTGAGGGTAATCATAAAGTTCTCTGATTTCCCACCGTTGACATAGAAAATAAACGCCACGAGTCCAATCGTAAGGAGCACGAGAATGCCCACGAGGACGTAAAAATACTTCATAAGGTGCTGCACTCCCGGACTTTCATACGGCAGCTCGATGTCTAGACCGCTCTCTCCGACAAGGCGTTCGGTCAATGCGCGAAACTCTTGTGCTTCATTTTTTCTGTATCGAATTCTTTGTAGATCCATGATTTTCTCTCCTTAATGATAGATATGCATTTAGAGGCCGTAGCGTCTATATTTCCTCACTAATGTTTCCGCACGCTTGATGTCTACGGCTAAGTCTTTCCGATTTTGCTCATGTAAAACAATCGTTGCTTCGTCAACAATATCCAACAGCTCTTCCATTTCCGCCCAACGTTTATCTTGTTCACGACGGTATAAAAGGGCTACAAAAAGGACACCCACCAGCCAAACGATGAGCCCCACCAAACATGCGAAAAACATAATACCAAGGATGAGAAACGGATCGTCAGTATTTCCTCCAACAACAAACCACAAATACCCCAATCCACCTATCATCAAAGCCAAGAAAAATCCTAATATCCAGATGAGTACTTTCAACAATGGAGAACGTTCGGTCACAAGGGGAAATTCTGCTTCAATCCCACTTTCGTCCACTAAGCGTTCTGCGACTGCTCGAAAGTCTTGTACCTCTTTTTCTTTTAATACTATTCTTCTGGGTGCTACAAAAATATACATATTCTTCACTCCTTAAAAACGATAATTTCGTTGTAAGTCGTCGACGTAATTTTCTAAATTGATGACTTCTTGTGAAACCACACCATTGCCTTCTTCATATTGGCGCGCGATTTCATCTTTCGCGTGTTCGAGTAAGAAGAGTGTTTCTTTTACAAGGGAACGACGCGCTAGCCAGAGAATGAGGATGAAAATCGCAATCAATGCCACCCATAAAATCGGCATCCACCAGTACGGTAACATTCGGTCCATGACTGGTGAGGATTTCCTTGAAAAGAGCATATAGATTGAGCCGAGGATGGCCGCCAGGAATCCTGTCGTCATAATCGTATAGAGCGTGATTATTCCAAAGAAGAGCATACAAAAGAGGCGAATCTGACGATTATCTCTTGGCAGGACGCGCGGTTGTTTGCTTCTACGGTTTACAATGCGAATGAGTTCACGCAGTCTTGTCGTTTGCGACTGCCAAATTGTTTTTTTATAGTTCATAATGTCCTCCTAATAGTACTTATGTGCTTGTTTTAAAAATTTTTGTAACTCTGCCACTTCATCTGGTACGGCTGTGGTTTGACTCCACTCTTCGACTTCGCGGTCTGCCAGTGCCAATAGCTCTTTCCATTCCTTAAAGGTTTCTCTGCGGTGCCAAGCTAAGACTGCAACGAAGGCGGCAATCGGTATAAACCAGATAACGACAAATGGCCAAATGAAGGCAAGATATCCAATCGCGACGTTCAATTGCAACGTCACTAGGCAGGCGATGAAAAGTTTCAAATACGTAAAGAATCCAGATACTAGTCCGATGACGATGCCCGCAATTGCGACCGTAATCAGAACGTAGATGCGTAGCCAATAAGAGCTTTTTGGAAGCTGTTCTCCTCGTCCGTTTATCTTCAAGACAAGCTTCAATAGTCTTCTTAAGGCGCGAACTCGTGAAGCCTCGACGCTGGTTAGGCGTTTTGCTACTTCGTGTTCTTTGCTCACTTTCTCCATCGCAGCCCCGACACCTGTAGCGGCAGCTTGTACTGTTTCCTTCAATTTAGAAGGTTTGCCCAGCGTTGCATGTTCCTGTAAATACGCCTCTAGCGCTTCAACGGCTTCGCGGCTGGCTTCTCTTGGAGAGGATTTCCACGTTGTCACTTCTTCATTTCCACGAGCCACGAGCTTTTTCCATTCCCAGCGAACGGATCTGTGGCAGCAGTAGAGAACAACGGCTAGGGCGGCAAACATGATGCCAAAGTGAATCGCCAGGCCGAAGAGGACCCTGACTACCTGTTCGACTAGTACTGGATTCCACGTTTCAAACATCAAGGATAGTGTATGAAAAAAGCCCGCTTCGATCATAAACATGCTTCCAAACACCACCACTCCGCACACCACCGCAGCGACACTAAGGATTGTAATCATCATGCGTAGCGGTAAAAAGCTCATCGGTAGTGTGCCTTCTTCCCCATTTTGCTCGACCACTGCTCCAATCAACTTGCGCAGTTGTGATACATGTCGTTCCTTTACTCTCTGTTTCTTTTTCATTGTCATTCCTCCTGACGTTCAAAGGTCGTATCTTCTATCCCCAAAGATTCTTTTTAAACCGTCATTTTGTATGATTCCCTGAATCATCTTGATGCGCTTTTTCCTCAACCTTGGAAGAACTCTCCTCAGTCATCGTTGTATGTTCGTGTATATACGACTCTAGTGCTTCAACAGCTTCGCGGCTGGCTTCTCTTGGAGCGGCTTTCCACGTTGCCACTTCTTTATTTCCCCGAACAACCAGCTTGTTCCATTCCCAGTAAACGGATTTGTAGCAACAATAGAGAACGATGGCTACAAAGGCAAGCATGATGAGCCAGTCAAGAAACATACTGTTGGTGAGGCCATCTTGATACCCTTTCCCTGGCTGCTGCATCGTAAGCTCTGTAAAGAATATTGTAGATACTGTAACAATAAACGTAGCCACGACTCCGTATGCTAACCCCGCGAGACTAATGGCCATTATAATGTCGCGCCACGGTAAAAAGCTGATCGGTAATTTAGCGTCTTCGCCATTTTTATCGGCAACTGCTTGAATTAATTGACGCAGTCTCTGTACATCCTGTTTCTTAACTTTCTGTTTCAATTCCATTCCCATTTCTCCTGTCGTTCAAGGGTTATGACAAATCGTAGTCTAATCGCAACTCCTCTAAATGATATTTTAATGCCTTTACAGCATGTGGGATGTCCGTAGATGGAGTTTCTTTCCATTTTGCGAGCTCTTCATCCGCTCTTGCAACGACTTCTCTCACATCTTGTTTTTGAAGGTGCAGTTGCAAGAAATATAAAAAGAGCATCATTATTGGAAGAAATACGATAATATAAGGTTCATAACTAACATTTTCCAATGCATACTTCACAGCATATTGATTTCCCTCATACCAACGTTGCAGGAAATTAAAAACCCCGCCTACTTTATAATTTAACCCCCATAGATTATAGATTTCGACAAGCATTAAAATGGTAAAGAGTACCTTTGGAATATATCTAGTTCCTCGTACTCGAATCTGTTGGTTTTTCTTGTCCGATAGGCCTAAGACTTCATTGACCAATTGTTGTAGTCGATGTATTCTTTCCTCTTCAAATCTTCTCTTCATCTTTTATTTCCCCAAAAATTTCATTTACCTGATTCAGATTTTTTTGCTTCTGTTTCTAACTTCAACTCTTCCATATAGTACTGAAGTCTTTCCGCTTCTTCGGTTATAGGAAGAAATGGTTCTTTTTTATATATAGAAAGCTCTGCTTCGGCTAGTTCAGTTAACATTCCAAACTCTTGATAACTGGCCTCTACCCTGAAATAACGAAACAAATAAATGACCCCTATAATGAGAAGTACAGTACCCATTCCTAGTAAAATTCCAAAAAGTAAGAATGGTGGAAAAATAAGGCCCATTAGAATAAAAGCCCCACTAGAATCAAGCAGATCTGGATTCGCAAGTAGCGAACCTACTATGATAAGCTCTAGTATAAGCACGAGGCCTCTGGAGATTCTTCCATCCTGTGGCAGCTCATTCTCGCTATCATTTTCAACCATCACTTGTTTAAGCAATTCCCGCATCCGCGTCAATCGTCTTTGCCGAATCGCTTTTCTAAATAATTTCATTTCGCATCTCCCTAAAACCCAAATCGGTTCTTATAATCCTCAATCAGAAACTCTGCGTCTTCGATATCCTCTTCTAAGTCGTCGCGTCCAGCTGCTTTTAGCGTTGAAATCGCACGTTCCGCTAGTGGTATCAGTTCGCCAAGTTTACGTGTCAGTACTTTTTTAGACCAGATTCGGTACAGAAGAAAAAAGAATCCTAAAAACAAGTACAAAGAAACAAATGGTAAGAGTAGAAAAATCACATTCCCTTCTCCGACCAACGTGTTTATCATCAACTCAAGTGGTCTCCATAAAATCCCCGTACGCAACACTATGAGGAATAAAAACATCCCCGCAATCATTTTGATAGTTGCCGTTTTATCGACTAATTCCGGCAGTTCATCATCCATTCCCGCCTCTTTCATTAAGTAGCTTGTCAACTCTCGGAAGTTCACTACCATTTTTTTCGTCGCAACGTCTTTCAATAGAAGTCTAAACATGATTTTCTCCTTCCAGGATAATTCCTTTTTGTGCTAAATTTTCAATACATTCTTTGTAATACGCATCATCGTGCTCTTTGTATAACGGACTCGTCCACGCACATTCATTCACTTCGGTATACGGCGGACACACTTTTCCACGATACGAAGCCTCTTTCCACTCGGGCGTCACATTATACCCACGGCGCTCCATTTCATCCATAATCAATGTATGGTACTGATACAGCACATACGGGCTATAAGTAAACACATAGTCCACCGTCGCATGCTTCTTGCCCCAACCATTGCCTCTAAGCGCACAACATTCGCGGTGCTGACCCAAGAGTTGCGGACGCGGAAGCTGCCCAATCAAGTCCTCATGCCATAATCTCATCCTTGGCCTCCTATAATCCGTATCGCTCGGTGTATTCGTTGATGACCACTTCTGCGTCAACCACGTCATCTAAATTGTCATAGTCATATTCTTTTAAAACGGCCACCGCACGTTTGGCAATCGCCATTAACTCCTGTAAGTCCCGTTTTCTCTGCGGTTGTTTCCATAACTCGTCTAGCCCATTTAAAATCGGAAGGTAGACAAAGAGAAACGCTAACGGCCATAGCGAAAGAAGCGGAAATTGATCAATCAGCGGTTGCGTCACACTTTTGAGCCAATCACCAGAAGAAAGCCATAATATGAAAATTAATCCTAGGATTGACGGAACCCAAGGCACACTTTCATCCTCTTCAGGCACCACTTCATCGGTCCCCGCCATTTTCACGAGCGTCTTCGTCAACTCACGAAAACTATTCACTCGCTCTTTTGAAATAAAATTTCTAAACAGTTGATTCATTTATTACCTCTAAATAGTTACTTTATTCCCATATTATACCATTTCTTGCGCTTTCCGCCTATTCCCTCGCGAAATTACCCATTTTTAAGTAGGCCCCGTTTCGCAGCCCCTTCCGCAGCAACCTAATCAGCACCAACCCGTCCCAGCACACACCCCTTCCAAAGCACACACCCCGTAGTCGCAGTTCCAAGACCGGAAGGCAAGCACCGCCATGACTCGCCACACTCACAAGCCTCAGAGAGTAACGCCCTGCTCATCCCTAGCTCCGCACCCCATCGAAACGCACTCTCTCCCGTGCTGTTGAAGCAAAAAATAAAATCTATTGATTCAAAGTAGTTTCATTGGCTTAAAAAAGCCCTCGGGGACTCTATAGTGAGAATAGTAAAGCCAAAGCAACCAATGCGAAATAGAGCCACAAGAGAATTTATTCTCCTGTGGCTCTTTGAGGCTTGGTAGGATTGAGACCTAGGCTCAATCCGATGCCTTTACTATCATCACTATGAAGATGTCCCCAGAGGGCGATTTAAGACAACGTCTTAACCATCATTTTCATTGAATCAATAGATTTTATTATAGTTCTCTTCGTCCTTCGATGGCACGGAAGAGAGTCATTTCGTCTGCGTATTCGATGTCGCTGCCGACCGCTAGCCCATGAGCCAGACGCGTTACTTTAATGCCCGCTGGCTTGATGAGACGTGACAAGTACATGGCAGTCGCTTCACCTTCCGCTGTCGCATTAGTGGCGATTATAACCTCCTGGACTTCCGGATCCTGCAACCTCGTAATCAAGGACGTAATATTAATATCATCCGGCCCCGTCCCTTCCATCGGAGAAAGCACCCCGTGAAGCACATGATAGAGCCCTTTATATTCCTTCATTCGCTCCATACTCATCACATCTCGGGCGTCTTCCACCACAAGAATCTTCGTACGGTCACGAGTAGGGTCCGCACAAATTTCGCACGGATCTTCTTGCGTCACATTTCCACAAACGGAACACATATGTAGGTCACGCTTGCAGCTGATGAGCGAATTCGCAAAATTTAAGACGTCTTCTTCACGCATATCCATGCAGAAGAAGGCAAGTCGTGCAGCCGTCTTCGCACCAATTCCCGGCAGCTTCATAAAGCTATCCATCAATCGTGCAATCGGTTCTGGATAATGCATGCTCAAACCTCCAATCGATTAAAATCCTGGGATGTTTAATCCTTTCGTGAATTGACCCATTGTTTGGTCGTTGGCTTTTTCTGCTTGCGTTAACGCATCGTTTGTCGCCATTAACACTAAGTCTTGTAATAATTCTACATCATCTGGATCCACCGCTTCTGGTTTGATTTCCACGTTTAAGACTTGGCGTTTGCCGTTTACAGTCACTTTTACTAAATCACTTTGAGAAGTTCCTGTGTATTCTGTTTGGTTTAATTCTTCTTGAGCTTGCGCCATTTGTTTTTGCAATTTTTGCATTTGTTTCATCATGCCTTGCATATTTCCCATTCCACGCATATTTAATTCCTCCGTCTCTAGTCTTCAATTTGCACGATGTCTTCCCCGAAGAGTTCAATCGTGTCGTTTACTTTTTGTTCAAATGCTTGTTGTTCTGGTGTGAGGGAATCTTCCACGGCCGGTTCTTCCGTCACGATGGAAACAGCTTCCTCTTCTTGGTTCTTCTTGCGTTCTTGTAAGAAATCCGCACGAATTTGTGGCCATTGATGTTGTGTCACTGCCACGAACGTCCCACTGTAGCCACC
>CAJZJI010000030.1 GCA_916049935.1 uncultured Streptococcus sp.
TAATTGGTCAACGCTGATTTGAACAATCTTACCACCTGTTTTTTCTTCAGGAACTTCGATTGAGTCTGTTACGACTACTTCTTTAATCACTGAGTCATTAATACGTTCTAATGCTGGCCCAGATAATACAGCGTGCGTACAGCAAGCGTACACTTCTAGCGCACCTGCATCTTTAATCGCTTGTGCAGCAAGAGTGATTGTTCCAGCTGTATCAATCATATCGTCGATTAATACGGCAACTTTTCCTTTTACTTCACCGATGATGTTCATGACTTCTGCCACGTTTGCTTTTGGACGACGTTTATCAACAATCGCGATAGGCGCGTGTAAGAACTCAGCCATTTTACGAGCACGAGTTACCCCACCGTGGTCAGGAGATACAACAACGATATCTTTATCTTTGAAGTTGTTTTCTAAGAAGTGGTTCGCAAGAAGTGGAGCTCCTAATAAGTGATCCACTGGAATGTCGAAGAACCCTTGAATTTGGGCAGCGTGTAAATCGAGTGTTAACACACGGTCTGCACCTGCTTGAGTAATCATGTTTGCAACTAATTTTGCTGTGATTGGTTCACGAGATTGTGCTTTACGGTCTTGACGAGCGTATCCATAGTAAGGAATAACAATGTTAATTGTTTTTGCACTCGCACGGCGTAATGCGTCCACCATGATTAATAACTCCATTAAGTTATCATTTACTGGATAAGAAGTTGATTGAACGATATACACATGGCAACCACGTACACTTTCATCGATATTGATTTTAATCTCACCATCGCTGAACTGAGTGACAGATACTTGACCAAGTTCTAAACCAATTTCCTCTGCAATTTTTGCAGCCAAAGGACGATTTGAGCTTAAAGCGAATATTTTTAAATTAGGATCGGAATAATGTTCCACAATGATAACCCCCGAAGTTTATTTTATAGTACTATCATACCGTGTTTTGTTTAAATTTTGAATATTTTTGCTAAAAATTTTTGGAAAAATTTTTAGTCTTTTTGAGCAGATGGTAATTTTGAAGCATAATCTTCTTTATTTACTTGACGACTGCGCGCAATCGCAAGTGCTCCAGCTGGAACATCTTCGGTAATGGTTGACCCAGCAGCGATAAATACATCATCACCCACTGTAACTGGAGCAACGATGTTCGCATTACATCCGATAAATACATGGCTACCGATTGTCGCACGGTGTTTATTTTTACCATCGTAGTTTACAAACACAGTTCCACAACCAACGTTAATATCTTCGCCAAGGTCCGCGTCGCCAATGTATGTTAGGTGACCTACTTTAGTATCAGCCCCAAGTGTTGAGTTCTTCACTTCTACAAAGTTTCCTACGTGAACACGTTCGCCTAATACAGCATTTGGACGCAAGTGTGCAAATGGACCTGCATTACTGTCTAGTTTCATATGAGATTCTTCAATGTTCGCTGCTACAAGACGAACGCCGTCTTCTAACACGCTATCACGAACCACGCTATGTGCTCCAATGAAGCAGTTTGAACCGATGACTGTTTTACCTTTTAACATAACACCTGGTTCAATCACAGTGTCCGCACCGATTTGAACAGTCGATTCAATATAAGTTGCTTCTGGGTCGATTAAAGTAACCCCGTTACGCATATGTTCTTCATTGATACGGTTACGCATGTATTTCTCAGCTTTTGAAAGAGCTACACGGTCGTTCACGCCCATTCCTTCATCGAAATCTTTCATTGGGTAAGCAGAAACCACTTCTCCACGTTTCTTCAAGATTTCTAATATGTCTGGTAAGTAGTACTCGCCTTGAGCGTTGTCGTTACCAACTTCGTGTAACGCGCTGAAAAGAGCTACGTTATCGAAGCAGTAAGTACCCGTGTTGATTTCTTTTACTTGTTGTTCTTCAGGAGTTGCGTCTTTTTGTTCCACGTTTTTTAGAACAGAACCGTCAGCATCGCGAATCACACGGCCGTATCCTGTTGGGTCTGTTGCAATCGCAGTCAGAATCGTTGCTTTTGCGCCTGTACGTTCATGCTCTTCCATTAATGCAGAAAGTGTTTCGCTTGTTAACAATGGAGTATCTCCACAAATCACAATTGTTGTTCCTTCTTTTCCTTGTAAGAGAGATTCTGCTTGTAACACAGCATGTCCTGTTCCTAATTGTTCTTCTTGTACGGCATAAGAAACACGATCTCCAAGATGGTTTTGTACCATTTCAGCACCATGTCCGACGATAGCTACGATTTCAGTAGCTCCTGTTTTTTCAACTTGGTCGACAACATGCTCTACCATTGGTTTCCCGCAAACTGGATGCATCACTTTGTAAAGGGCAGATTTCATACGAGTCCCTTTACCGGCTGCTAAAATAATTCCGAATTTTTGTTTCATAATAAGCTCCTTGCTCTTTGAATTTCTACCCTCTAATAGTATAGTAGAATGTTGTTTTTTTCAAGAAAACTCTGAATACAAAGAATCCTTTGCCCATAAAAAAAGGGTCCCAGCATGTTAGCCGGGAAACCCAGTTATCCAATAATGGTTTGAAGAATTGGGATGACAATAACGAATAGCACTGTACTTAAAGTCACGATATTCGTTGCGAATTCGACATCTCCATCCCCTTGGTTTGCTAAGATTGGCAATACCGCTAAGGCCGGTGTAGCAGACTGAATCATAAAGGTTTGATATTCTGCTGTTACCATACCCGGCGCCATTAATTTCAAGACTAGAAACATTAATACGGGCGCAACAATAAATCGACCTATTAGCGCTACAATACTATCCTTATCAAATCGAATCGTTTTAATTCCTGCTTTAGCTAACACGATTCCAATATATACGAGTGAAAGCGGGGTTGTTAACCCTCCGATATATCCCAATGTACTAGACACAAAACTTGGGAGTGGAATATTGATTACTAAAAATACTACAGAAACAATAAACCCAAGTAAGGGAGCTGGAAGTAATCTCTTCCAATCAAAATGCGATTCTTGTTTTTTCTTTCCATCTTTACTATCACTTGTCATTAAAAAGACACCTAATGTCCAAGTGGAAATTGTATTCGTAATATAGTAAATCAAGAAATATGCCAAGGCATCATCCCCAAAAAGTGCGATATTTAGAGGTAACCCAATAAAAATCGTGTTTGCATTCACGAATGTATTAATGACAGTCCCTCTTCGCCCTGGAGCCACTTTAAAGGCTTTGACACTTAAGAAGGCAACTATATATCCAAGTGCAAAAGCTATAAACGTATAGATGAGTCCTCCAGACAAGCTAATCAATTTTTCTAGTGTTAAATATTTTAACACAGAAACAAAAATCGATACGGGCATTGCTACATTCATAATGAGTTTAGATAAATCATTGCCAAAATCATTATGAAATAAGCCTTTTACTTGTAAGAAGTATCCAAGCACAATTAGTGCAATAATTGGAACAATGGACTCAAGAGATGTTAAAAATAACATCAACATCGCCTCCTAATATTTTGGTGTCCATCTAAATTCACGAACTGCTTTTTCCATATCTTGTTCAGCAGCGCGTGCTAAGCCTTGTTCCTGTGCTTTTTTAGCTACAGCTGTTGCCACTTTCAATGATACTTCATTGACATATTTGAACGGTGGTAATACAGGTGCCCCTGGTTTTGTAATATCAACAATGCCATTTACAGCATGAGCTGCTGCACCAATCATTTCATCGGTTAATAGACTCGCTTCAGAAGCCAACATTCCTAATCCAAGACCAGGATAAATCAACGCATTGTTCGCTTGTCCAATGACGTAGTTTACTCCGTTGAACTCAACATCATCTGAAGGGATTCCTGTTGCAACAAACGCTTTTCCGTTAGACCATTCGATGATGTCTTTTGCTGTTGCTTCTGCTAATTTTGTTGGGTTAGACAATGGGAAGATGACAGGACGTTCTGCATTTTCACACATCGCTTCTACAACTTCTTTTGTAAATGTATTCGGTTGAGTTGAAGTTCCCACTAAGATGGTTGGTTTTACAGTTTTCACTACTTCTAATAAATCTGTTAATTTATCTGCATTAGCAAAATCGCTACGTTTTTTCGCAAATGGTCGTTGTTCAGGTGTTAAATCATCCATATCATCGAATAACAATCCTTGTTTATCCACCATGAAGAAACGTTTATAGGCTTCTTCTTCGCTTAGACCGTCGACAACCATTTCACGAAGGACACGAGAAGCAATCCCTGCCCCTGCAGTTCCCCCACCGTAGCATAAGTACACTTGATCTGTTAATTTTTCACCAGCGATATCCATTGAGGCAAACACCCCACCAAGAGTTACAATTCCTGTTCCTTGGATATCATCATTGAAGGTTGGAATTTGAGTTTTGTATTTGTTTAAAATATTGGCCGCGTTGCCACGTCCGAAGTCTTCCCAGTGTAAGTATAATTTAGGGAAAAGACGTTCTGCCGTTTCAACAAATTGGTCGATAAATGCATAGTAACGGTCCCCACGAACACGTTCAT
Source organism: uncultured Streptococcus sp. (assembly GCA_916049935.1). Taxonomy (GTDB): domain Bacteria; phylum Bacillota; class Bacilli; order Lactobacillales; family Aerococcaceae; genus Granulicatella. The sequence goes on from CAJZJI010000030.1 coordinate 4,477, forward strand.
GACGGTTTCCTAAATAGTTAGGATCATCTAATAGACTTTGACGGTTTGTACCAGCATCAATCACTAAAGGCAGAACACTTGCTGGATCGATTCCAGCCGCTCCTGTGTACACCATTAATTTCCCTACAGAAATATCTACACCGTTTGTACCCCAGTCACCAATTCCAAGAATTCCTTCCGCATCGGTTACGACGATTAAACGAATCTCACGGTCTCCTGCAGCGTTTTTTAATGTTGTTTCAATGTTTTCTGGGTGATTGATATCTAAGTAAGCCGCATATTGAGGATCCACAAAAAGTTCGCTGTAGTTTTCGATCGTATCCGCAATCGTTGGATCATACACGATTGGGTTGAATTCTTCTAAATGTTGTGAGAATAAGTAATAAAATAACGTACGATTTGTATTGAAGATTTCCATCAAGAAAAGACGTTTTTCAAGGTCACTACCTTTTTGGTGCATATGCGCATATGTTTGCGCTGCTTGTTCTTCTAACGTTTGAACGTAAGGTGGTAATAATCCTACCAATCCTAATTCTTGACGTTCTTCTTGTGTAAATGCTGTCCCTTTATTTTTAAAAGGATCATTTAAAATTTGGTGTCCACGCATGGTGATTCCTCCTATAAAATAGTCATCTGCAAAATGGTGTTTCAATGCCATTGATGCTTTGTTTAAGAGCATAAAAAAACGGAGACAGAAAAGCTTATCACCAATAAACTCTACCTCCCCATCCTGTGCTCCCTATTGACATTTTAACGATTCCCTTTTAGCATAGTCAAATAGAGGACGTGTTATAATTTTTTTAAATATGAGGAGCCTTACTTATGAAACTTCAACAACTAAAATACTTTAATGCTCTATGCCGTTTAAAATCTTTTTCAAAAGTAGCTTCAACTTTCAAAGTCAGTCAACCTACTGTCAGCTACGCCATTAAATCATTAGAAGAAGATCTCGGTGTGCAGCTTTTCCTACGGAGCCAATCTCATACAGATGTGTCTCTTACTAAAGAAGGCGAACTTTTTAAAAAATATTCGCTCAATGCTCTTCAACAACTGGACATGGGAATAACGGCAGTAAAGAACGCTCATGATGGACGTATTAAAATCGGTCTTACCGCCGCCCTTTCGCGTTTCTTCGATTTAACAAAACATATTTCATCGCTAGAAGAGATTTTCGGAACTGAAATCGGCTTATTAGAAGATGGCTCTAAAGAAATCACAAAGAAAATTATTTCAAACAAATTAGATATTGCTTTATTCGGAACGAGTAAAGAAGTTGTTAGTAGCCAACTTGATTTGAAAAAAATCGCAACTTTCCCGTTTAAATTAGCCGTTCCGAAAAAACATCCACTATCAAAAGAGTCTCATGTTCATCTCTCGCAATTAGAGCATGAAAAATTTATCCTCTTTAATGAACACTTCATTCATAATGAAGTGTTTTGGAAATTTATGAATTCATACGGAATCATCCCAAATATATTGGCTGAAGTTAGCGATCTTCAAGGGTTCGAAAACTTTATCCAACAGAAAAACACTATCGGCCTTCTCGTCGATTTTTTAAAACTGGACTGTATTCAACTGATTGACCTGGACGAGCCAGAACCTGTCCAATTTTATTTATATTTAGCCAAACAAAAAAATGGAAAAGTTACAGATGAGGCATTTAATGAGATGGAGTTGTATATTAAAAATCAAATGTACGCTTTAAAAAATTAATTCTAATATGCTACTTATTCACTTTAAAAGACAATAGATGCGAAAAGGAACCTCTTTTATGAAGCGCACCCCAAAAGTTAGACAGAAAATCTAACTTTTGGGGTGTTTTATGATGAAATGAAGTTATGAGGAAACGTTTGAATCTAAATAGAACCTAATGAATATAACTTTCCTTTCGTACTTCCGCTAGAAGTCAGTAAGCCAACTTTGACAAACAACGATAAGTAGCGTCGAACGGTTGCGGCACTGAGCCCTGTGAGTTCTTGTGCTTGCTGATTACCGATATTCCCATACTGTTCAAGATAGGCTTTTACTTGTTCAAAGACTTCTCGCTCTTTTGGTTTTAATGATGGCAAGACGATGTACTCCGAATTTTCTTCTTCGATACGGTCTTGTACTTTCACTTCTTCAAGAGTTTCCAAAATCACTTCGAGCATAAACTCAACAAAGACCGTTGCATCATTTTCCTTGTTGCTAGTGGCGAGTGCATCATAGTACCCTTGCTGATGCGCATGAATCACAGACTCAATCGGGAGCCATTCGAATAACGGATTCCACCTACTCAAAATCAAACTTTGCCACAATCGGCCCATTCGACCATTCCCGTCTTCAAACGGATGAATGATTTCCAACTCAAAATGGACAAGACACGATTTCACCAAATCGAGCAAATCACTGTTCTTAGCCCACGAGAATAACTCTTCCACAAGACCTGGAACAAACTGCGGACGTGCGCCCACATGAACCACTCGCCCACTGCCATCATAAACGCCGACATCACTTAATCGAAACTGACCTGGATGCTTTACAAGCTCTTTCGTCAACAGTTCATGCGCTTTTAAGAAATCTTCTACACGATAGGGGTTCATCGAAAAAACACGATCGTACGCCTCATACGCATTTTGTACTTCATGAATATCCTTAGGCGGCCCCAGAACTCTTCGGCCTTCGATCACATCCGTTACTTGTTCTAACGTCAGACTATTATTTTCAATCGCTAGTGAGGATTGAATCGAGCGGATTCGATTTTCCTTACGCAATAAAAGCGGATGTTTCTCGATTGAATATTTGGTCAAGAGTTCCGCAATATTATGCACCAGCCCCAACATCTTTTCTGTAATTTGAAAATTCACTTGCATCCGTCTCACCTCTCTTTTGTCCTATTGTAATGCCACTTCTTTATAGAATCAAGCGAAAAACGAGCGGATTATAAGCGAAAAATAATCTCGTATCGAGGTTTTCTTTTCATTTATTTTTTTTAAAATGGAGTTTTTGCTATTGATTTATTGTATACACAGAACTATACTACTGTATATACAGTAAACAAAGGGAGAGTTTTATTCTGATGAAAAATGTTCGTTTTATGACACTAACCGCACTATTAACC
>CAJZJI010000031.1 GCA_916049935.1 uncultured Streptococcus sp.
CGAATGTACGGCTAAATTTAGATACCGTCAACAAGATACAAAAGTGAAAGTTGTATTAGATGAAACAGATCCAACACGTGCAACGGTAATCTTTGATGAACCCGTTCGTGCGATTACACCGGGCCAAGCTGTTGTGTTCTACGACGGCGAAGAATGCCTTGGTGGAGGTATCATCGATAAAGCGTATATGAACGGAGAAGAACGTCAATACGTTTAATAGAAATAATTAGAAAGGAGATTCCAAATGAGTGATACACCTTATATTGTAGGGGAAGTATTAACGACTTTTTTCGAGAATCAGCAAAACTTCTATAAAGTCATGCTTGTTCGCGTTATCGAATCGGATTGCGTGGATGTGGATGATGAGATTGTTGTGACTGGGATTTTCGGACAAATCCATTCGGATATCTCCTATCGTTTTAATGGGAAGATTGTTTCTCATCCAAAATACGGAGAACAATTCCAAGCAGATAATTATCAACAGACGCAACCAACTGGTAAAAGAGGGCTCATTCAATATTTATCGAGTGCTCATTTTCCAGGTATTGGGGAGAAGACGGCTGAGAAGATTATCGAAAAGTTAGGCGAAGAGGCCATGGAGCGTATCTTAAACGACGAGACTGCACTTGATGGGATTACAGGCCTCACGAAAAAGAAAAAAGAAATGATTCGAGAAGTCATTCAGCAAAACCAGGGCACCGAGAAGTTAATGTTTGAACTGACGAATCTTGGATTTACGCCTGCGATTGCTCAGAAAATTATTGGCATGTATAAAGATAAGGCTAGAGCTGTTCTAGACGAGGATCCTTATGTTCTTCTTCAAAGAATTGAAGGGCTTGGCTTTAGACGAATGGATAGTATTGCCCAGTCTATGGGGATTGATCCAGACGATACTTCAAGACTTAAGGGTGCGCTCTTTGTAGTGACAAGAGATTTCTGTTATCAAACTGGCGATACTTACTTGATAGCAGAAGTGTTAATTACGCAAGCACAACGATTACTCGAGTCATGCCAAAATTACTTAATCGAACCAGATAGACTAGTAGATGCATTGAACGAATTAATCCGTGAAGGTGTTGTATTTTCTGATGAAAATCGTATTGCGATTGCGTCTTTATATTATGCAGAACTAGGTATTAGTAACGCTCTGTCAAAAAGGATTACGGCTTCTAAAGTGGACATCAGTAAAGAAAAGATCGATGAAGCGATTAAACGGACGCAGGAGAAATTTGAGATTCAATATGATGCGTCTCAAAAAGAGGCTATTTATCGTATTATGACTGAACCGCTCTTTGTATTAACTGGTGGACCAGGAACTGGGAAGACAACGATTATAAATGCTGTCATTGACGTCTATGCGCAACTAAACGAGCTTGATAACGATAATGAGATTGAAGAGGCGATTGTTCTTGCAGCACCAACAGGACGTGCAGCGAAAAGGATGAATGAGTTGACAGGTTATCCTGCTTCTACGATTCATCGATTGCTCGGGATTGCGATTGACAGTGTGGATGACAGTTTTGAAGATAAGGAAATTGATGGTGAATTCTTAATTATCGATGAAATGTCGATGGTGGATACGTGGCTCATGAACCGAGTGTTTAAGGCTGCACCAGAAGGGTTGAAGATTCTTCTTGTTGGAGATAGTAATCAATTGCCTTCTGTTGGTCCTGGCCAAGTCTTAACGGATTTACTGGAAACCAATCAAGTACCAGCGATTGAACTGAAGCGAATTCACCGTCAGACGCAGCAGTCATCGATTGTCGAATTAGCCCATAGCATTAAAGATGGATTCTTGCCACAAAACTTTATGGAGAAACAAATAGACCGCAGCTTCTTGCCGTGTTCTACAGAACGATTGGTAACAATTATTGAGCAAGTCGTTGTAGCGGCACTCAAGAAAGGTTATACGAAGCGAGATATTCAAGTACTGGCTCCGATGTATAAAGGGGAAGCTGGGATTAACGCGATCAATCAAATGATGCAAGAAATCTTAAACCCTAAAATCGGAAATTCTGTGCGCGAAGTGGAATCCTTTGATAAAGTCTTCCGTGTAGGGGATAAAGTGCTACAACTTGTGAATTTACCTGAAGAGAATGTCTACAACGGTGATATCGGTGAAATCACTGCAATTCAATTTGCGAAAGAAAACGATGACCAAGTAGATAAGATTTTTGTTTTATTTGATCAAACGGAAGTCGAGTATCATAGAACCGATTGGCAACAATTGACGCTGGCGTATTGCTGCTCAATTCATAAGGCACAAGGGTCTGAATTTAAAATGGTCATTTTACCAATGGTGAATCAGTACTCACGGATGTTGCAAAGAAATCTATTGTATACGGCAGTTACAAGAAGTCAGCAGTATCTCATCATGTGTGGGGAAGCAGGAGCGTTCCAAAAGAGTGCAACTACCATCCCTCCAAAACGAGCAACTTTCTTACAAGAGTTCTTAACGAATTTCGACATTGAAAAGACAGAAGAAATTCCAGCAATTAAACAGAATAAAACGGAGTCGTCGCTTGATGATACGGTTCATTCAGACGAAGACAAAGAAATCCAATTAACCTTCCAAGCAATTGAAGAAGGACTTATTTCTCCGATGATTGGAATGGACGATGTCACACCATACGATTTTATGACAAGAAGCTAGTTTTCTAGCTTCTTTTTTCGTGTTCTTTTAGCCGGAAATAATTGCTATCTGTCCATGATGTAAGGTAAAATGGATACAAATGATTATGAAAGAAGGACAAATGATGAATCGACAAAAACATTTTTTAGTTTCTGAAGATGCTGTTCCTCCTGTATTTGCTAAAGTTTTGCAAGCAAAAGAACTACTTGCAACAGGACAAGCAAAAGACGTCACTGAAGTAGTGAAGATGGTTGGCATCTCACGCAGTGTTTATTATAAGTATTATCGTAAAGTACAAGGATTTTCTTCTGTAAATGCAGGAAGAAAAGCATCTATCAATATCCATATGAAAAATATCAAAGGAACGCTAACAAAGACGCTTGAAGTATTTGCAAATCGTGATATGAATATCTTGACGATTTTCCAAGGGTTGGCAATCCATAGTGTCGCTGTTGTACAAATCATGATTGATATTTCTGAGGCAACGGTAAGTGTAGAAGACGTGATTAAAGAAATTAATGCTTTAGATAACATTATTTCTGTGGAGTTACAAAGTATCGAATGATGAAACAAGAATTTTTAAATTATTTAACAGAAAATAAAATTAAAGTGTTGGTTTTCGATAAAGATGGCACATTGACAGATACATCCACGTTATGGTTTGAGCCAACGATTTTAGTTCTTAACGAATTAGTGAATCGTAATGAGATGAATCTAACGAATGCGGAACATGACGAGTTATTTGACCGTCTTGGGATCACTGAAACAGACATTATCGAAAATAGTGTGATTGCTTCTGGTACCGTTCGAGATATGCTTGAAGTCTTGAATGAATTCAGACCAATCGACATCGAAGAAAATTACAACTTCGTAGTGCACTATTTTGCAGAATATATTCTGAATCATCCAGAGAAAATCCAGACGCTTGGAAATGTGAAAAGGGCTCTTGGGTATCTAAAGGAAAAAGGATATATCATTGCGTTAGTAACGAATGATTCTGTGTTTCCAACTCAAGCAGTGTTAGAAGTTGCGGGACTAAAAGAGTTTTTCGACTTCATTGGAACCACCGATGAATTCCCTTCAAAGCCAGCAACGGATTCACTACATGCGATTCAAAATCGTTTTTGGGTGCCTTTTAACGAGATAATCTATATCGGTGACTCAACTGTAGATGAAGAGTTTGCCAAAAATACTGCTGGGTTTATTGCTGTGACAAGCGAACCTAATAATCTAGAAGTTCTTCCTAGTGCAATCTTTAAAGTGAAATCAATTGATGAATTAAGTTAGGAGGAAATGATGAATAGTACGATACAAGAAAATCATAAATTCAAAGCGCTACTAACCATTTTAATTCCAGTTTTAATTTATCAAATTGCCAATTATTCGGCTCAATTTATTGATACGGTCATGACTGGACGATATAACGAAGTCCATCTTGCCGGAGTATCGATTGGCGGGAGTTTGTACGCACCGTTTTTCACTCTGTTGACGGGGCTGATTTCAGGTCTTGTTCCGATTGTTGGACAATATTTTGGCCAGAAGAAACTGGATAAAATTGAACAAGTAATGCGTCAATACTTAATCATTGGCGTTGTGTTAGCTGTAGCTCTATTTGTTTTAGGCGTATTATTTTTGAAACCTGTTTTAGGATTCATGAATTTAGAACAAGAAGTAGAAGCTGTAGCGGTGGGGTATTTAACGTGGTTATCCTTAGGGTTTATTCCATTATTACTCTTTAGTGTATTAAGATCTTTTGTGGATGCTTTAGGTTTAACAAAAGTATCGATGATGCTGATGGTATTAGTAGTTCCGCTCAATATGTTCTTTAACTATTCACTGATTTACGGTCAGTTTGGCTTTCCGGAAATGGGAGGAGCCGGAGCAGGACTTGGAACTGCACTGGCTTACTGGGGATTACTCGTAGTTGCAGTGGTTGTCTTTAAAAAACATCCGGTATTAAAGGAGTATGATGTTATAAAATGGAGCGGAATCGATACTAAAATGTGGAAGGAACCATTTAAAATCGGCCTTCCAATCGGATTATCAATTTTCGCAGAGGTGGCCATTTTCGCGTTTGTGGGATTACTCATGTCGAAATTTGGAACATCGATTATTGCATCTCACCAAGCTGCGATGAACTTTGCGACAGTTGTTTATGCATTCCCAATTAGTATTTCTACTGCGCTAACGATTATTGTTTCTTATGAAGTTGGTCGTAAAGATATTCGTTCAGCCATGCAGTTTGCTTATATTGGTATCGCGACCGCAGTGACACTTGCTGTTGTGACATTAACATTATTAGCGCTCAATATCCAATCGGTGGCCGCGCTATATGGAACAGACCCAGACTTTATTCAATTAACCGTTGTGTTTTTAACTTATAGTCTGTTGTTCCAACTGTTTGATGCGGTGGCAGCGCCAATTCAAGGAACGCTCAGAGGATTCAAAGACGTTCAAATGCCATTTATCTTATTTTTAATTGGCTATTGGATTATTGGATTGCCAATTGGTTTTATATTAGATAATGCATTCAATGCTGGTCCATATTCATATTGGATTGGACTGATTATTGGTTTGATGAGTAGTTGTATTTTCTTAGTCTTCCGATTAAGAAGAGTATTTAAAAAATTTAAGGAATCACGAGGTGTGTAAATGTTTGAATCATACAAAGAAGAAGTAACATTTAATGAAGAAAGAGGGTCTGAAGATTTCGACCCACAAAATGAATTTTATCAAGAAGATATGGAAGAATCGTTTAAAAAAGACATTACTTCTATTGGAAGAAGATTAATTGTTTATATGTTAGTTTTCTTCTTCTTCGCAGCTGCTGGGCAACAAGGCGCAGCACAAAATGCGGTTGACACTGAAGATTTTTACGGAATTTGGGGAGTAGGACTATTTATTGCGGCTTCTCTAAGTTTACTCATTTGGGCTCTTTCTAAAAAATTCCCAATGAAACGTATTTATGAACACGTTGCTCCAAGAAAAATGAATATACAGTCGTTTGCGATATTGTCTGCGAGCTTATTTGGAGTTCGTTTTATTTCAAAACTCTTATTAACAGGGCTTGAAAAACTGTTATTGGAAATGGGCATTCCAGCAACACTTGTAACAAATACAAGTGAACAGTTGACGTCAAGTATCATTTTTGTACTGTATTTAGGAGTAATGGCTCCGGTAGTTGAAGAATTTATCTTCAGAGGATTTATTGGTTATCGCCTTGAACGTTACGGGAAGGTATTTACGATTCTATTTACGTCGCTTATTTTCTCATTATTCCATGCCAACATTACGCAAGGCGTCTTCACATTCTTGGCAGGGATTGTTTTCGCCTATGTTGCTCTTGAATATGGCTTCCAATGGGCAGTGGCGTTCCATATGATGAATAACTTCTTATTTGCAGTTGTGGTCGATATTTATCTTGCTCAAATGGTAAATTTTGGCAATTTTTCTCTTGTTCAACTACTAGATTTAATTGGCTTTGTAGTATTAGTATTAGTGGTTATTTTAAAATGGAAAGATATTAAAGAATATATCAGTGTGAATCGTGGCTTCTATGGAATTGGACAAATTACTTTTAGTCGCGTAACGATTATTCTATACATTATTTATCTTTTATATCGTACTTTCCTACCATACTTCGCACCATACTTATTTTTTAGATAGGAGGAGCTTCTTTGAATACCATTTATTTAGAAGATAGCGTCTATACAACCATCACTGAACATCCAGAGGTCAAAGATTTACTTGTTGAAATTGGCTTTAAACCACTGAACCAACCACAAATGGTTCATACGGTAGGACGTATCACGAATCTGATTAAAGGTTCAAAAATTGCAAAAGTTCCTTTAGAAACCATTGTTGAAACATTAGAAATGAACGGATACATCGTTAAAGAAAGCAGGGATTAGATGGCTAAAGAAGATTACACGATGGAAGAACGGCAGGAGATTTTAAAAGACTTGATGTTACGCCTTCACGCTGGTGAAGATAAAGAAGTCATTCAAAAAGAATTTAATGAAGCCTTTGATGAAATCACTCCTTATGAGATCCAGTTAATGGAGAGAAATCTGATGAGTGAAGGGATTACCTTTGCAGAGATTATGAGTCTATGTAACGTTCATGCAAATTTAATGGGGTCTAAGGTCAATACGGAAACAACCGTTGCAGATTTTGAACAACCAGGTCATCCAGTCCATGTGATGAAGATGGAGAACTTAGCCATCCGTGGCGCGTTAGACCGGGTGGAGCGTTTGCTGAAGAATTATTTAGAGACGAAGGATGAAACAATTAAAAAAGGCTTGAATCGCCAAATTTTGTTGCTAGGTCAATTCGACAATCACTATCAGCGTAAAGAATATGCGATGTTTCCGATTATGGAGAAAAAGGGGATTACCGCACCTCCTAAGGTAATGTGGGGTGTTGATGACCAAATTCGTGAATTGTATAAGGATTTCAAGGCGGCACTAGAAAACGAACAAGCTAATGTGTTAGAAGAGTTTGAAGTGGTCCGTGATGAATTACTAGAGATGATTCAAAAGGAAGAGAACATTCTAATTCCGATGGTGGAACAAGTTTTCCATGTAGATGATTGGGAAACAATTGCTAATCAGTCACCAGAATACGGATATTGTATTGTAAAACCTGAAAAAGAATGGGCAGTCAAAAAAGACTTTGCCCCTGTGAAGACAAAAGTCGAGGTTGAAGAAGAGGGAGATATTCCTTTATCGACTGGTTCTCTTTCATTGAAGCAGCTCAATCTGATTTTGAATTTGTTACCAATGGA
>CAJZJI010000032.1 GCA_916049935.1 uncultured Streptococcus sp.
TTTAATACTTTAGGAACTTCACCTGTTTTAGCATAAACACGTAAACCAGGTTTAGAAATACGTTTCAATCCTGTAATTACACGTTCGTTATTTTTTCCATATTTCAAGAACACTTTCATGATGCCTTGTTTACCATCTTCTTCAACTGAGAAATCTTTGATGAATCCTTCAGATTTTAAGATGTTTGCAATAGCAACTTTCATGTTTGATGACGGAACTTCTAGTGATTCGTGACGAACCATGTTCGCGTTACGAATACGAGTTAAGAAATCCGCGATTGGATCTGTCATAACCATTAATGAGTACCTCCTTTATCAAGTAGTAATGATTACCAACTTGCTTTCTTCATTCCTGGGATTTGCCCTTTATAGGCAAGCTCACGTAAACAAATACGGCAAAGTTTGAATTTACGATAAACTGAATGTGGTCGACCACAACGTTCACAACGAGTATATTCTTGAGTTGAATATTTTTTTGGACGTTTGTTCTTTGCGATCATTGATTTTTTAGCCAAACTACTCGCCTCCTGTGAGTTTTATTTTTATTTTTGGAAAGGCATTCCAAGTTGAGTTAATAATTCTTTTGCTTCTTCGTCTGTATTAGCTGTTGTTACGATAACAATATCCATACCACGAACTTTGTCTACGCGATCGTAGTCAATTTCAGGGAAGATTAATTGTTCTTTAACACCTAATGTGTAGTTACCGCGTCCGTCAAAAGATTTTTTAGAAATCCCACGGAAGTCACGTACACGAGGTAATGAAACTGTTACTAACTTGTCTAAGAAGTCATACATACGTTCACCACGTAAAGTAACTTTAGTTCCGATTGGCATACCTTCACGTAAACGGAAACCAGCGATTGATTTCTTCGCAGTTGTTACAACTGGTTTTTGACCAGAGATTAATGTTAACTCTTCAACTGCTTTTTCTAAGTTTTTAGCGTTAGATGTTGCATCACCAACACCCATATTAATAACGATTTTTTCTACTTTTGGTACTTCCATAACTGATTTGTAGTTAAATTTTTCAATTAATGAAGGTACTACTTCGTTTTTGTATTTTGCATTTAAGCGATTCATGCAGGATGGTCCTCCTTCCTCAAATTACTGAATTATGCTTTATTACGACCTTTAGGTACGCGTACCTTTTCACCGTTTTCTACTTTAAAGCCTGTACGAGTTGCTTTACCTGTAGTTGGGTCTACGAACATTACGTTTGAAACATGAATTGGAGCTTCCACTTCAACGATTCCCCCTGTTTGGTTCGCTTGAGATGGTTTTTGATGTTTCTTAACAATGTTAACACCTTCAACGATTACACGGTCTTTTTTAGGAAAGCTCTTTAAGATTTTTCCTTCTTTACCTTTGTCTTTACCTGAGATTACTTTTACGATATCACCAGTTTTTACGTGCATGTGTTACACCTCCTTCGATTTTGATGAGAATTATAATACTTCTGGAGCTAATGAAACGATCTTCATGTAGTTGTTATCACGTAATTCACGTGCAACTGGTCCAAAGATACGTGTTCCACGAGGGCTCTTGTCATCACGAATGATTACACATGCATTTTCGTCGAACTTAATGTATGAACCGTCTTTACGACGTGCACCTGATTTAGTACGAACGATTACAGCTTTAACGACATCCCCTTTTTTAACAACTCCACCTGGTGTTGCTTGTTTAACGGATGCAACGATTACGTCACCGATATTAGCTGTTTTGCGGCCAGATCCGCCTAGAACTCTAATTGTTAACACTTCACGAGCGCCTGAGTTGTCAGCCACTTTTAGTCGAGTTTCTGTTTGAATCACTATTGGTTCCTCCTTTCAAATGTATACACAATTTGAAATTAAATAATTACTGCTTCTTCAACAATTTCAACTAAGCGGAAACGTTTTGTTTTTGACAATGGACGAGTTTCCATAATCTTAACAATGTCCCCAACTTTTGCTGAGTTATTTTCATCATGAGCTACAAATTTTTTCGTATATTTAACACGTTTACCGTAAGTTGAGTGACGTTTGTAAGTTTCGATTGCAACTACTAACGTTTTGTCCATCTTATCTGAAACAACGCGTCCTTGATATACTTTACGTTGGTTACGTTCTACAGTCATGTTCATTGCCTCCTTTGCTGATGATTATTTTTGCAATTCTTCTTGACGCAATGCAGTCTTGATACGCGCAATTTGTTTACGTACTTCACGAATGCGTGCTGTACCTTCTAATTGCCCAGTAGCAAGTTGGAATCGTAAGTTGAATAGTTCTTGTTTTAATTCATTTTCTTTTTCAACAAGTTCAGCAGTGGATAACCCTTTAAGTTCTTTCTTAAGTTCATTAACCTTCATTCGATTCACCACCATTTTCTTCGCGTTTCACAAATTTTGTTTTAACTGGCAATTTGTGTGATGCCAAACGTAAAGCTTCGCGTGCTACTTCTTCTGATACGCCAGCGATTTCAAACATCACTTTACCGCGTTTAACTGGTGCAACCCATCCTTCAGGTGCCCCTTTACCAGAACCCATACGAACCCCGATAGCTTTAGCTGTGTATGATTTGTGAGGGAAAATTTTAATCCATACTTTCCCACCACGTTTCATGTAACGTGTCATAGCGATACGTGCTGCTTCGATTTGACGGTTTGTAATCCAGTGAGATTCTGTTGCTTGTAAACCGTATGTACCGAATACTACTTCTTTACCACCTTTAGCTTCCCCGCGCATTTTTCCACGGAACTCACGACGGTGTTTTACACGTTTAGGTACTAACATGATTATTTCCCTCCTTTCTCAGAGTTTTTGTTCTTTCTTGTTGGTAATACTTCATCGCGGTAGATCCAAGTTTTAACACCTAATTTACCGTATGTTGTATCTGCTTCTTCCCATGCGTAGTCAATGTCCGCACGTAATGTATGCAATGGAACTGTTCCTTCTGAATAGCTTTCAGAACGAGCGATATCAGCACCGTTTAAACGACCTGAAACCATAGTTTTGATTCCTTTAGCACCAGCGCGCATTGTACGTTGGATTGCTTGTTTTTGTGCACGACGGAAAGCGATACGACGTTCTAAGTCGCGAGCGATTCCTTCAGCAACTAATTTAGCATCTAAATCAGGTTTTTTGATTTCAACAATGTTGATGTGAACTCGTTTACCTGTTAGTTTGTTTAAGTTTGTACGTAATTTATCTACTTCAGATCCACCTTTACCAATTACCATACCTGGTTTAGCTGTGTGGATTGAAACATTAACACGATTAGCAGCACGTTCAATTTCAATTGTTGAAACGCTAGCTTCGTTTAATTGTTTACGGATATAATCACGGATTTTTAAATCTTCATGCAAGAATTCTGCGAAATCTTTTTCTGCGTACCATTTTGAATCCCAGTCACGGATGATTCCGACACGCATTCCTAATGGATGAATTTTTTGACCCACTGATTATCCCTCCTTCTTCTCTGATACCACTACAGTGATGTGGCTTGTGCGTTTTAAGATTTGTGAAGCTGAACCTTTAGCACGTGGACGGAAACGTTTCATAGTTGGTCCTTCGTTCACGTAAGCTTCACTTACATATAAGTTTTCAACATCTAAGTCGAAATTGTGTTCAGCGTTAGCAATTGCAGACATTAAAACTTTTTCTACGATTGGTGATGCAGAACGTGGTGTAAATTTCAAGATTGAAATTGCGTCACCGATTTTTTTACCTCTAATTAGATCGACAACAAGACGAGCTTTACGAGGTGCAATACGAACTGTTTTAGCAACTGCTTTTGCAGATGTGATTTGTTCTGACATTTTTCAAGTCCTCCCCTCGTTATTTGCGTTTAGATTTCTTATCGTCATTCACGTGACCACGGTAAGTTCTTGTTGGTGCGAATTCACCTAATTTGTGACCTACCATGTCTTCTTGAATATATACTGGAACATGTTTTCTGCCGTCATAAACAGCAATTGTTTGTCCAACAAAGTTTGGGAAAATTGTTGAACGACGTGACCAAGTTTTGATCACAACTTTTTTGTCGCTACCTTGAGCAGCTTCAACCTTTTTCATCAAATGTTCATCGACGAAAGGTCCTTTTTTCAAACTACGACCCATTACGGAAATCCTCCTTCCAGAATTTTAATAGAATCAGATTTGTTATCTAGTTAATTATTTTTTACGACCACGAACAATAAGCTTGTTAGAACGAGCTTTCTTGCTACGAGTTTTGTATCCAAGAGCTGGTTTACCCCATGGAGATACTGGTGTTGGACGTCCGATAGGAGCGCGACCTTCACCACCACCGTGTGGGTGATCGTTAGGGTTCATTACAGAACCACGAACTGTTGGGCGTTTACGTTTCCAACGAGAACGTCCTGCTTTACCGAAGTTAATTAATTCGTGTTGTTCGTTACCAACAGTACCGATTGTTGCACGGCAAGTTGAAAGAATCATACGAACTTCACCTGAGTTCAAACGAACTAAAGTGTATTTACCTTCTTGACCAAGTACTTGTGCACTTGTACCAGCTGAACGAACTAATTGTCCGCCTTTACCTGGTTTTGTTTCAATGTTATGGATAACAGTACCCACTGGGATGTTTGCTAATGGTAAAGCATTACCTACTTTAATATCAGCATTTTCTCCTGATTCGATACGTTGTCCTACTTGTAAACCTTTTGGAGCAATGATATATGCTTTAACACCATCTACATAGTGAATTAATGCAATGTTTGCTGTACGGTTTGGATCGTACTCGATTGAGTGAACTACACCTTCAACGTTATCTTTGTTACGTTTGAAGTCGATCACACGGTAAGCACGTTTGTGTCCGCCACCTTGGTGACGTACAGTGATTTTACCTTGGCTGTTACGACCAGCGTTGTTTTTTGATGATTCCAACAAAGTTTTTTCTGGTGTTGACTTTGTGATTTCGCTGAAGTCATAACCTGTCATATTACGACGGCCGTTTGAGGTTGGATTATATTTTTTAATCGCCACGTCTATTTCCTCCTATTATTATAGTAGTTTTTTCTTTCTGAAGATTAAGCTTCTTCAGCGAATAATTGAATATCTTTTGAATCTTTTGTAAGCTTCACAATTGCTTTACGACGTTTGTTAGTGTAACCACCGTAGCGGCCAACACGTTTGAATTTAGCGCGTACATTTAAGATGTTAACTTTTTCAACTTTAACACCAAAAATTTCTTCTACGGCTTGACGTACTTGAATTTTGTTAGCACGTACATCAACTTCAAAAGTGTATTTCTTTTCGTCAGTAGCAAGCATTGAAGCTTCAGTAATGATAGGGCGTTTGATTACGTCACGTGCATCCATTATTGAAGTCCCTCCTCTACTTTAGAAAGAGCTGCTTTTGTGAATAATAATTTGTCGTTGTTTACAACGTCTAATACTGTAACATCTGTTTCGTCAACGATTGTTACGTTTGGAATGTTACGAGCTGCTAATAATGCGAAATCGTTTGAAGATTCTACAACTACTAACACTTTTGTATCTACGTTTAAGTTAGACAATACTTGTGCAAACTCTTTAGTTTTTGGTGCGTCAAATTGTAATGCTTCCACTACAACAAGCTTGTTATCCAATACTTTTTGTGATAATACTGATTTAATCGCTAAGCGACGTACTTTTTTAGGTAATTTGTAACTATATGAACGAGGTGTTGGTCCGAATACAATACCTCCGCCACGCCATTGTGGTGAACGGATTGATCCTTGACGAGCACGACCAGTTCCTTTTTGGCGCCATGGTTTACGGCCGCCTCCGCTTACTGCACTACGGTTTTTAACAGCGTGTGTTCCTTGACGTAATGAAGCGCGTTGCATGATTACTGCGTCGAATACTACATTTTCGTTTGGTTCAATTCCGAAGATTTCTGAGTTTAATTCGATTTCTCCGTTTGTTGTTCCATCTTGTTTAAATAATGTAACTTTTGTCATTCTCTCGTTCCTCCTTCCCTATTTATTATTTAGATTTAATTGCTGTTTTAATTTCTACTAATGATTTCTTAGATCCAGGTACGTTACCTTTGATTAAGATTACATTGCGTTCTGAATCAACTTTCACTACTTCTAAGTTTTGAATAGTGATACGGTCGCCACCCATTTGTCCAGGTAATGCTTTACCTTTGAAAACGCGTGATGGGAATGATGCTCCACCCATTGAACCAGGACGACGGTGGTAACGAGAACCGTGTGCCATTGGTCCGCGAGATTGTCCATGACGTTTGATAGCACCTTGGAAACCTTTCCCTTTAGATGTACCTGTTACGTCAACGATGTCTCCTGCTTTGAATACATCAACTGTAATTTCTTGTCCTACTTCGTACTCGCTAAGCTCGACATTGTTGAATTCACGAATGAAGCGCTTAGGAGTAGCATTTGCTTTTGCTACATGACCTTTAGCAGGGCGATTTGATAAAACTTCACGTAAGTCGTCGAAACCTAATTGAACAGCTTCGTAACCGTCGTTTTCGATTGTTTTTAATTGAAGAACAACGTTTGGAGTTACTTCAACTACTGTTACAGGAATAAGTTCACCTGCTTCTGTAAAGTATTGAGTCATCCCTACTTTTTTGCCTAAGATTCCTTTGGTCATGGTTACACCTCCATTTTTCTATTTATTATAATTTGATTTCGATGTCAACGCCGCTTGGTAAATCAAGCTTCATTAAGGCATCAACAGTTTTTGGCGTTGGATTAACGATGTCGATCAAACGCTTGTGTGTACGCATTTCAAATTGTTCGCGAGAATCTTTATATTTGTGAGTCGCACGAATAACTGTGTAAAGCGATCTTTCTGTTGGCAATGGAATTGGACCAGCTACGCTAGCACCAGTTCTTTTTGCTGTTTCTACGATTTTTTCCGCTGATTGATCAAGCGCACGGTGTTCGTAAGCTTTCAAACGGATACGGATTTTTTGTTTTGCCATTGTCTTTCCTCCTTCGTCTAATGTTGTCATAAGACTAGCTCCACGCGAATTTCCGACTTGACCCTTTCGTGGCAAAGCGTCCGGGCGTGTCGCAACCTCTCGTTTCATAGCTCCCCTTCCTAATTTAAGAGGGGGTATGCTGCTTCAAAATTTACATTCCTCTGCGGCACTTTTAATAGTATACAAGATTCTCTTTTTGATTGCAAGTGAAAACCGTTGATTTAACAACATTTATTTATGCACACGCTCCCGTGTGTTTCATTTTGGTTTAAAA
>CAJZJI010000033.1 GCA_916049935.1 uncultured Streptococcus sp.
ATTGGTTTTCTAAACGATATACCAAAACAGGACTATTTTAAAAGGAGGGTGGTCATAGCATGAAATGGTTTAAGGTTTCAAGAAAATCAAAATCAGATTTGTTTTTTGACGTAGTAATCTACGGTTTTGCAATCTTGTTAATATTATTAATCGTTTACCCATTGTGGTTTGTTGTGATTGCTTCCTTTAGTAATCCTTCTGATGTAGCCAATGGTAAAGTTTGGTTCATTCCTCATGAATGGAAATTAGACGGATACCTTCGATTAATTGAACAACCACTGTTCTTAAGAAGTTATCTCAATACGATTTTATATACAGTAGTCGGTACTTTATTTGCACTACTAATCAATATCCCTGCTGGGTACGCGTTATCTAGACGCGACCTACTTGGTAAAAAGTGGCTCAGCGTTCTCTACATTGTTCCGATGTTCGTATCAGGTGGATTGATTCCAATCTACTTAACAGTGAAGAGTGTCGGACTTGTCGATACATTCTGGGTAATGGTTGTTCCATTTGCAGTATCTTCTTACAACATCATCGTTGCAAGAACATTCTTCAATAACAGTATCCCAGAAGGAATGTGGGAAGCAGCTCAAATTGATGGATGCGGAACAATTCGTTATTTCTTCAAGATTGTTGTTCCTTTATCAAAAGCCATTATCGCCGTAATCGGTTTATGGACAGCAGTTGGTATTTGGAACTCTTGGTTCAACGCTTTAATTTACTTAACAAAAGAAAACTTGCAACCATTGCAATTGATCTTAAGACGGTTATTAATTAGTAACCAAATGATGCAATCTCAGGCAACAGGGGAACTTGCATCTGACCTTCGGATTAAAGCTGATATGATGAAATATGCAGCGATTGTAATTTCAACAGCTCCGATTATGTTGCTTTATCCATTTGTCCAAAAATATTTCAATCAGGGTGTCATGATTGGCGCACTAAAAGAATAGGAGAGATATTATGAAAATCAATAAAATGAAATATTTGTTTTTAGCAGCTGCTACACTAACTGGACTAGCCGCTTGCTCAAACTCAACAACGAAGTCAAGTGACGAAAAGTCAGATCAAACGAACTTCAAAATCACAACCGTTCGATGGTCGGACTGGGGCGAAGATTACCATAAAGGATTTATCGATGATTCTGCTAAAGAAGCAGGCATTGAAATTAGCTGGGATACTCTTGTTGCTGCAGACTGGACAGATAAAAAATCTGTATTAGTTGCCAGCGGAGACCTACCAGATGCCTTCTTAGGATCAAACGCATTTAACGATGCTGAAATTGCGCAAAACCAATCTTTATTTATTCCTCTAGAAGATTTAATTAAAGAAAACATGCCAAACCTTACTAAGGCACTGGAACAAGAACCAAAACTAAAAGCGATGATTACATCTCCTGACGGACACATTTACAGTCTTCCTAAGAAATTACCAATGCGTCCAACAGTAGGGAACCAATTATTCATCAATAAAAAATGGCTCGATAATCTAGGATTAAAAGTACCTGAAACTTATGAGGAATTCGTTAAAGTACTTCAAGCATTCAAAGATAAAGATGCAAACGGAAATGGAGATCCAACGGATGAAATTCCATTTGGCTCTGGTAACTTTGACCCAACATTCTCTTACATCCTTCCATTTAACAACCGTTTAGGTGCAGATAACACTTATGAAATGTCTGTTAAAGATGGCAAACCTGTATATCTTCGTACAGAAGAAAGCTACAAACAAGGGATTGCAGCAATGCATGACGCATACAAGAAAGGCTTAATTGACCCTGAACTTTACACTGAAGATTCATCAATGAGTGCTGCAAAACGTATGGACAAATCAGTATCTAGAGTAGGTGTTTCAAGTGGTTGGACTGCCGATGCTACATTTGGATTACATGCTAGCGAATATGTTCCTTTACCAGCATTAAAAGGTCCTGACGGAAAAGGCTATGTTGCTTCTGACCCAGACCACTACAACTATGGACGTAATGAATTATTAATCACTACAAAAGCGAAGAACCCTGCTAAATTATTACAATGGTTCGACAAATTCTATACTGACGATGCAAGTATCCAAAACTTCTATGGTTCATTTGGAATTGCTACAGAAAAAGATGGCGACAAATATAAAGTATTACCTCCAAAAGACGGTAAATCTGCCGATGAATATGCTTGGATTCACTCTCTACGTGACTTCGGACCTAAATACGTGAGCGACAACATCAACAGCCGCGTAGAAATCGACCAAACTCAAGGTGACGGTTTGAAATTGAAGATGGACCAAGAATTAAAACAATTTGCTTTACCAGCTTACCCTAATGTAATCTATTCTCAAGAAGAACTAAGCAAATTAGCTTCAATTTACGTAAGTATTGATTCTTATGTAAAACAACAAGCTTCTAAATGGGTAGTTGATGGCGGAATTGAAGAAGAATGGGATTCTTACTTAGCAAACCTTAAAAATATGGGATTGGATGAATTCATCAAGATTCAACAAGACGCATATGACCGTTATCAAAAAGAAGTTAAATAATCACATTTTAACAAATACCCTAACTGAAACGTTTAAAATACAATGAGTAGAGGGAGCGAGATGAAGAAAAATCTTTCTCGCTTCCTTTTTCTCATATAGGAACGGTGATATCATTGCAAAAACTATTTCGAATAGATGGGCCACTCGTTAGAGGACTAACGCTCATCACCAACTTGATTCTATTAAATACATTATTTATCATTACGAGCATTCCTATTGTGACGATGGGGGCTTCTGTGACATCTCTCAATACGATGTTGCATCGGATTTTAAAGGGCGATGATGGCGATGTTGTCTATCATTATTTTCGTATTTTTAAATCCAACTTTAAGCAAGCCACTGTCATTTGGGTAGCTCTTGTAGTACTTTCGGTTCTATTATTTTTGAACTACAGTATTTTTTCGAATACAAACTTTTTGAATGGATATGGATTATTACTTCTTGCGCCATTTGGAATGCTTGCGATACTAGGAGTTGTTATCCTTTTACCGTATGTTGGGTTATTTGAAAATAGTTTAAAAGCCAGTGTCATCAATAGCTTTTTCGTTTGTATTTTAGATCCGTTACGTGCAATTTTATTGATTTTATTTAACTGCGCAGTGGTGTACATGAGTGTGAATACGCCAGAGCGGTTATTGACGTCGATTTACATATTCACTTTTGGTGGCTTTGCAATCTGGGCATTGTTAAATGTAAAAGTAACGAGTAAAATGTTTGAGAAGGCATATAAATTAAGCAATGGAGGTACGCAAGATGAAAATTTTTAAAGGAGATTTTTATCGTATCAGCGTTCTAACGGATAAACTCATTCGTTTAGAATATTCAAAAAATGGACAATTCGAAGATAGACATACGCAATTAATCCAAAACAGAGACTTTGGTGAAGTAGAGGTAGAAGCCACAGAAACACCAGAGCTATTAGATATTAATACGAAGTTTTTCCGTTTACGCTATAACAAAGGCGAATTCAATAATCAAAATCTATTTATTGAATTAAAGGGTCAATTCGCAATTTACGGAAGCAGATGGTACTTTGGTGAACCAATCGAAACCTTAAAAGGGACGACGCGTACACTCGACCAAGTGGATGGGGAAACAGAACTCGAAGACGGTATTATTAGTAAGAGTGGTTATGCTGTTTTAGATGACTCCAATGGATTTATAAGTGATGAAAAAGAAGGCTTTATCAAAAAAGAAAGCGAAGTGGACCTATACTTCTTCGCTTATGGACATGATTATAGAGGAGCCATCAGAGACTTCTATCGCCTAACTGGCGCAACTCCATTATTACCACGCTATGCCTTAGGAAACTGGTGGAGCCGTTATTGGGCGTATACGGCTGATGAGTATTTAAGTCTCGTTGAACGCTTCGAAGATGAGCAAGTACCGCTTGCGGTTGGCGTGTTAGATATGGATTGGCATATCACCAAAATTCCAGAACGCTTCGGAAGCGGTTGGACAGGGTACTCTTGGAACCGTGAACTCATTCCAGAACCAGAAAAATTATTAAAGAAATTACATGATAAGAAATTAAAACTTTCTCTAAATGTCCATCCAGCAGATGGTATTCGAGCTTATGAAGATGCGTATCCAGCTGTTGCCAAACGTTTAGGATTAGATGCAGCTAGTGAAGAACCTGCGATTTTTGATATTGCAGATCCTCGCTTTAGAGAGTCTTATTTTAAAGATGTGCATTATCCACTAGAAGAACAAGGAGTTGATTTCTGGTGGATTGACTGGCAACAAGGAACGCAAGGGGTACAAGATCCATTGTGGTTATTAAACCATTATCATTTTGTTGATAATTGTAAGAGAGCAGATGGCGGATTAATCTTGTCTCGTTATGCAGGACCTGGTAGCCATCGTTATCCAGTTGGATTTTCTGGGGACACGATTGTGACTTGGGAATCTCTTCAATTCCAACCATATTTCACGTCAACGGCTTCAAACATTGGATATAGCTGGTGGAGCCATGATATCGGCGGACATATGCGTGGTTATTATGATGAAGAATTGCAAATTCGCTGGTTACAATATGGTATCTTTAGTCCAATTACACGACTTCATAGTACGCAAAGTCCGTTTAATAGTAAGGAGCCATGGTTCTTTACGAAACATACTGCAGAAATTATGAAGCACTATTTACGTCTAAGACATCAATTGCTTCCATATCTTTACACGATGAATGTGGCAACGCATGAAGAGGGAGCACCTCTTGTGAGTCCGATGTACTACTTCTATCCAGAAAACGAAGAAAGCTACCATGTGTCAAATCAATACTTCTTCGGTAGCGAGTTGATGGTCGCTCCAATTACAGAACCAATGAATAAGGATTACCAATCTGCAAAAGTTCAAGTCTGGTTCCCTGAAGGAAAATGGTATGATTTCTTCACTGGAAGAGAGTATGCAGGAGATGTGATGCTTGATATTTATCGTGATATCGAATCAATTCCTGTATTTGCGAAAGAAGGAGCGATTGTGCCGCTCGATGGTTCTGGTGTGAAGATGGGTGTGGATTTACCAGAAGTGATTGACTGGTATGTATTCCCAGGAACTCATCATTCATTCGAAATGGTGGAAGACTTAGATGGAGCTCGTTGTGTAACGACATTATCTGTGGATTGGAAATTAGGAGCGATTCAATTATCCGTTGAAGGAGAAACAAGTATTCTTCCAGAAAACAGAATCCACCGCGTTCATGTTCAAGGAAGCCAAGCAGCTGTCGTTGAATTGGAAAATAAAAACGCGACTGTTGAATTTACTGTTGGCGAAAAACAAACAGTTAATCGAAACGAAGCGTTCTTCCAAGTACTTAAGAATGCGAACCTTCCATATCTAACGAAAGATTTCTTATATCGTCGATTAGTGAATGCTAAAAATGCGAACGAAATCATGAACATCTTACATCACGAAGATGAGGAATTAAGAGGACGATTACTAGAAATTTTATTCATTAGTGAACCGTAACGAAAAACGGATACTTCCAAAAGGAGGTATCCGTTATTTTTATACAAAATAAAGCACTGTAGTTGAATACAGTGCTTAATCCGTTAATCGACTTTATAGTACATCAATGTCTTAATGGTTTTACCGTCTGTTACGGTTTGCGTACCATAAATACGGTCTTTAGAGATATCAGATTGGTCTTTATCACCAGACATGACACCATAAGTGAGTTCTACATTTTTAGGAATGAATGAGAAGACAGCACCACCCACAAATGAATTTTCATTTCCTTCGGGAACCATAATCCAGTTCAAAAGTCCTTCTTGGAATTGTTGCTCGGTAATACCGACTTTAAATGTTTTTCCACCAGAAGTAATATTTCCATCTTTATCGATATGGAATTCCCATCCTGCAGAGTTTCTCCATGTTCCTGCTACGCTTCGGAAGTCCCCTTGTTTCATTGCTTGGATATCCATTGATGAAGGAGCAGGAGCTTCGGCTGGAACTGCGACTTTTTCAGTAGACACTGTCTTTGGAACTGGAACTGTGGCATGTTGCGTTTCAGCAGTTGTGGCAACGATAGTCGTTGGAGCTTCAGTTGTACTTGTTGTTGTTTGTTTCGTTGTTGTTGTGCTTTGAGTAGTCGTCGTTTGTGCTTGAGTGGTTGTGTCTTCTTTCTTTTGGAAAAATGAACAGCCAGCTAAAACCAATGCGACTAAAATCAAAGAAATTGATTTTTTCATAGGGATTCCTCCTTTTACACGTTTATTATACTACTAATTCATATTTTAATATAGATACAAAGGTCATTTCTTTGACAAAGGGAGAATATAGGAGTATGGTGAGGATGTAAATCGGTAGGTGAGACTACCATGGAGATACGGATGACTACCGCAAAATAGTGGAGACACTATGCGTTGGTTAGCAGCCTCTGTCGTGAAGGCAGAGACTAATGTCATTTCATCGCTCCATGATGTTAAAGCTTGAACGAAAAAATGAGAATTGTTTATTAGGTAAGCATCTTGTCGCGTTTAAGCTATGACAAGGTGCTTTTTCATTTGCCAAAAACTTTTAGAAAGAGGGTGATCATATGCCAGGACCGGAGAGTCAAACGAAACAAATCAATGAGCGAAGGGAAGAGTGTGATGATCACCCGGAGCTTCGCCTATATTAAAAACGAGGTGAAGACTATGAAAACAGCAAAAGAAAGAATCGACTTAGCATTGATGAATCCAATGGCAGATGTTCTAGAAGCGTTAGGCACATCTGTAAAAGGACTCACTGAAGAACAAGTAGAAACACTCCGCGAAACATATGGAGAAAATAAAATTACAAAGGCTAAAGAAGATCCAATTTGGAAAAAGATTTATGAGTCTATTATCAATCCATTTACGGTAATTCTATTAGTGATTGCGGTAATCTCGTTATTCACGAATGTGATTCTTGCAAAGCCTGGTGAAGCCGACCCAACAACTTCCATCATTATCGTGGTGCTCGTAGCTGTATCGGGAACGATTCGTTTTGTTCAAGAAATGAAGAGTGACAAGGCGGCTAGTAACTTATCTAGTCTAATCGTCAATACAGCAACCGTGATTCGAGACGGCGAACAGATGGAAGTTCCGATTGAAGATTTAGTAGTTGGAGATATTATTAAATTAAGTGCTGGAGATATGTTACCAGCAGACGCATTATTATTAGA